>DASTJB010000126.1:0-6767 GCA_035717005.1 Candidatus Angelobacter sp. | reverse complement strand
GGCCCAACAGTCATCAACAACGTTGAGACCATCGCCTCCGTCCCCCACATTATTCTTATGAGCGGCCAGAAGTTCGCCGACTACGGCCCGCCCAAGAACGGCGGTACTCGCCTCTTCTGCCTGAGCGGACACATCAATAAGCCCGGCGTTTACGAACTGCCGCTAGGGTATCCGCTGAAGAAGATGATCTACGATGTCGGCGGCGGCATTCCCAACGGGCGCAAGCTGAAAGCCGTAGTTCCCGGCGGATCGTCCACCTTCGTCCTGACAGCCGAAGAGGCCGAGCAGATGAACATGGACTTTGATTCCTTCGGCAAGCGCGGCGAGTTCCTCGGGTCTGGCGGTGTAGTGATCGTCGATGACCAGACCTGCATGGTCAAATTCGCGCTGCGCATCATGAAGTTCTACCAGCACGAGAGTTGCGGCTGGTGCATTCCCTGCCGTGAAGGCACGGACTGGCTCAAAAAAACGCTCACGCGGTTCCACAATGGCGGCGGCCTGCGCAAGGACATCGACAACATAAAGTACCTGGCGCAGAACATGCTTGGCCGCACCTTCTGCCCGCTGGGCGACGCCGCGGCCATCCCGACCATGTCCATTGTCGACAAGTGGCGCAGCGAGTTTGAAGCCCACCTTGAAGGCCGGCCGTGCCCGTTCGACCCGGCGGCCAGGATTACTGAACTTCCCGTGGTGGGGGCACATTGATATGAGCGCTCAGCCAACTCCAACAGCTCCCCCTGTGATTGACAAGCAATTCCTGCTGGCCCTGCTGCGCGACACCCGCCATCGCTTTCTGGAAAGCTTTGCCGAGATGACGGAAGAAGACGCCCGCCTGCGTCCGGCGCCGGACCGCTGGTCGGTGCTGGAGACTGTGGAGCACCTGACAACCGCGGAGACCGCCATGCTCAGGCTGCTGCAGACGCAGCGCAAGCCGCGCTCTTCCGACGTGCCCAATCGCGAACTTGCGTTTTTGCAGATGGTGGGCGAGCGCACGCACAAGATGCAGTCGCCGGAAGGCGCCGTGCCGAACGGGCGCTTCCCCAGCCTTCATGCGGCCGCCACGCAGTTCAAAACCACGCGCGCAGGAGTCATTGAATTTCTCAACGAGATCGCAGTCAAAGATCTGCGCAGCACTGAAGTCAGGCACCCGCATCCCGCGGCGGGCATTGTAAGCACCTGCGAAATGCTCATCGTTGTGGCCAAACACGCGGAGCGCCATGCGAAGCAGATCGAAGAAATCAGGAACCAGTTAGCAGAGCACAATGGCTGAAGTCAAAAATGTCACAATCACGGTAGACGGAAAGAGTGTCACTGCGCCCGCAGGCACGCTTCTGATTGAAGCCTGCAAGGCCGTCGGCATTGAGGTCCCTTCGTTCTGCTATTACCCGGGGCTCGCGCTCCAGGCCGCGTGCCGCATGTGCCTGGTGCGCATTGAGAAGATGCCCAAGCTCCAGACCGCGTGCACCGTTCCCATCACCGACGGCATGGTTGTCACCACGGAATCTGATGAGGTCAAGCAGGCGCGCAAGTCGATGATCGAACTCCTGCTCGGCAACCACCCGCTCGATTGCCCGGTGTGCGACGCCGGCGGCGAGTGCGAACTTCAGGACATGACGTTCAAGTATGGAGCGGCCGAATCGCGCTACATGGAAGGCAAGCTGCACAAGGATGAGCAGCAGTGGTCGCCGGTGGTCTTCTTTGACCGCCCGCGCTGCATCCTGTGTTATCGCTGCGTCCGCGTCTGCGGTGAAGGCATGGACGTCTCCGCCCTTGGCGTGCAACTCCGCGGCTCCAGCTCCGTAATCGCGCCCAACAAAGAAGACCATCTCGAGTGCGAAGAGTGCGGCATGTGCATCGATATCTGCCCGGTGGGCGCGCTCACCTCGGGCGCATATCGTTACAAGACCCGCCCCTGGGAGATGAAGCACGTCGGCACCATCTGCACGCACTGCGGTGATGGCTGCAAAACAACGCTGGGCGTGCGCCGCTCGGATACCGGAATGGACATCGTGCGCGGCGATAACCGCGACAAGAGCGGGATCAACGGCGACTTTCTCTGCATCAAGGGCCGCTACGCCTTCGATTATTTCGATCACGAAGCGCGGCTGCGCCAGCCGCTCATCCGCAAAGACGGCAAGCTCACGCCCACCACGTGGGAAGAGGCGATTGAGCACGTGGGCAAGCGCCTGAAAGAGATTCGCGACAGCCGCGGCGGTCAAGCCATCGGCGTGATCGGCTCCAACCGCACTACCAACGAAGAGAATTACTTGCTGCAAAAGTTCGCGCGCGGGGTCCTGGGTACTAATAACGTCGACCACCACCGCACCGCCGATTTTGCCGGTATGGCGCGCGCCATCGCCGGAAAAGAGAACATTACTGCGACGATGCGCGATGTCGCCACCGCACCGGCGATCCTGCTGATCGGCAACGACCCCACCGAGCGGCATCCGCTGCTGGCGTGGAACATCCGCAACAACGTGCGATTGAATGGGGCAAAGCTGTACGTCGTGAATTCTCGAGCCGTCAAGCTGCGCCGCCAGGCCACGCGCTTTGCGCAGCTCCCTGCCGGCAGCGAAAGCAAGTTCGTCGCCTTCCTGAACGGCGATGATGCCTCCGCCGGTTCGCTTACCGGCGCCGGCGCGAGCAATGACGCGCTCAAGCAACTCCGCGACGACCTGAAAGCGGCGCCGGGCCTGATCGTCATCTTCGGCTCGGAACTCCAGGGCGCTGACATCGCTGCGCTGGTCAAATTCGGTTCAGCCTTCGGCGCAAAGTTCATCTGCCTGGGCGACTATGCCAACTCGCGGGGCGCCGCCGACATGGGACTGCTGCCTGACCTGCTGCCCGGCTATGCAGCCATCGCCGGCGCTCACAAGTACGGCGAAGAATGGGGCTCGGTCCCGGCTGCGAAGGGCCTGTCACTCCAGGAGATGGTCCAGTCAGCGCGCGAGGGCAAACTGGGCGCGCTTTATGTCGTCGGCTCGAACCCTGTGGCCGATTACAACTTCGACCCGGCAGCCTTACAGAACTGCTTCGTCGTGGTGCAGGAGCTTTTCCTGACGGAAACCGCCATGCTTGCCGAGGTCGTGTTGCCCGCGGCGTCTGCTTACGAAAAGGCCGGCACCTTCACCAATACGTGCGGCGACCTGCAGCTGCTCAAGAAAGCCGGCGATATCTCAGGCATCAAGAGCGATTTTGAAATCATCGTGCGGATTGCCGAGCGCATGGGCGCCGACATTCGCAAGCTGGTCCCGTTTGGTCGCGGCGTGCATGCCGATATGGGGCAAACCCGCGGCGCGCAGTCGGGTGAAGCCGACCGCCACTCCGTGTGGCTGGCCGCCAACGGACTGGAGCCACGCCTCAGCCCCTTCGACCCCATGGCCATCCTGGATGAAATCCAACGTCTGGTTCCGGGATATGATTTTTCGCGCCTGAACCTGCTCGCCGGCAATGATCAGCACATGCACGCGGCCGAGCACAGCAGCGCGGGCCCGGGCAGCGGCCTGGTACAGATTGTTCCGGCCAATGATTCGCTGTTTACCTCGGGAACCCTGGGCCGGTATTCGAAGGTGCTGAACGAAGTGGTTGAACATCGCACCGCCCGCACGACGAACAAAGAAGTCATGGCGGATTAGTAGCAGATGGCAACTGGCAATTAGCAATTAGCAGGAGTATTTACACGTCGCAGACTTTGCAGGTGGACGAAAAACTTAACGTAGAGACGTAGCATTCTACGTCTCTACTGCATGTGGCCGGAAGCAACACAACAAAAAGTCGATAGAGCGCGTTGACTGATTTCAGGGCTCCAGCCCCGGAAAATCTGTATAGGACTCGTGGACACAAAAACTTTCATCATCGTCGCCGTCATCAAAATCGCGCTGGTGGTCTTCATCATGCTCACCGGCGTGGCCTACACCACGTGGCTGGAACGCAAACTGGTGGGCCGCATCCAGAACCGCTGGGGACCGACGCGCGTAGGCCCGTTCGGCCTGCTGCAACCGCTGGCCGATGGAATCAAATTCATCCTGAAAGAAGACATGATCCCGGACAGCGTGCACAAGGGCCTGTTCCTTCTCGCGCCCATGCTGGCCCTGACCATGTCTTTGATCTCGATCGCCGTCATTCCCTTCGGCGAGACGATTACTGTTGCCGGGCATCAGACGGCCCTTCAGATCAGCGGCGTCACTCATGCAGGCGGCGTGATCAGCGACATCAATATCGGCCTGCTCATTATCCTCGGCGTGACTTCCATTGGCGTTTACGGCGTGGCGCTGGCCGGGTGGTCATCGAACAGCAAGTACTCCCTGCTCGGCTCTTTGCGCGCCAGCGCGCAGATGATCAGCTACGAACTCGCGCTGGGACTCTCGCTCGTCGGCATTCTGCTGCTCTCCGGGAGCTTGAGCCTGCGCGAAATCGTATTCAAGCAAAGCGGCAACTGGGTTCTGGGCGGACACGATACACATATCCCCCACTGGTTCATCTTTCCCCAGATCATCGGTTTCTTCATCTATCTGCTGGCGGCGTTCGCTGAGACCAACCGCATCCCCTTCGATCTGCCGGAGGCCGAAACCGAACTGGTGGCCGGTTATCACACGGAATACAGCTCGATGAAGTTCGCCATGTTTTTTATGGCCGAATACGTGAACATGTTCACCGTGGCGTGCCTGGCCAGCCTGCTCTTCTTCGGCGGATGGCATGGCCCCGCGATTCCCGGGCTCCCGCCGCTGTTGCAATCGCTGCTGCCGGTGTTCTGGTTCGCACTGAAGGTCTTCTTCTTCATCTTCTTATATATATGGATCCGCGGCACGCTGCCGCGCTTCCGCTATGACCAGCTCATGGCCTTCGGCTGGAAGTTCCTGCTGCCGCTGGCCATCGCCAACATCGTCATCACCAGCCTGATCGTGGCGTGGAGGGGATAGCCGATGGTCCATCAGGTACTCTTCATCGTCTTTGGCCTGATCTGCGTGGCCGGCGCCGTAAACCTGCTGGTGCAGCGCCATCCCATCAACAGCGCGCTTTCTCTGGTGGTGGTAATGGCCTCGCTCGCGCTGATCTACCTCTTGCTGGGCGCCGAGTTCGTCGCCGCCATCCAGGTGATTGTCTATGCCGGCGCCATCATGGTGCTCTTCGTCTTTGTCATCATGCTCTTGAATGCCGGCGCCGAAGAGAAAACCCGCGGCAGCCGGATTGCTCTGTTTATTGGCGTGCCGGGCGTAGTTGTGCTCGCCGGGACCCTGGCGTGGCTCCTGATTCACTCCAGCGGACAGCTCGGCGGCGTTACCATCAGCTCCAGCGATTTCGGCGAGACCCACTCGATCGCCCGCCTGCTGTTCAAAGATTTTCTTTTGCCCTTTGAGGTCACCTCCGTGCTCATCCTCATCGCCATCATGGGCGCGGTGGTGCTGGGAAAGAAGGAGGGCTGATGGTCCCGCTTTCCTGGTATCTGATCTTGAGTGGCATCCTGTTTTCTCTCGGGGTTTTCGGCTTTCTGCTCAAACGCAACATCATCACCATCTTCATGTCGATTGAACTGATGCTGAACGCCGTGAACCTGAGCTTTGTGGCTTTTGCCAACTACTGGAACTCCCACGCGGCCAAGCTGGCGAGCGGCGCTCCTGTGGTTCCGCTCAGCGGCCACGTTTTTGTCTTCTTCGTGATGGTCGTTGCCGCCGCCGAAGCCGCCGTGGGGCTGGCAATCATCATTGCCGTGTTCCGCACGCGCGAAACTTTGAACGTCGACCAGGTGAACCTGCTGAAACTATGACACCGAACCTCAATCTTTGGTTGATCCCGCTGCTGCCGCTCATCGGCGCGGCGATCAATGGGCTCTTCGGCCGGCGCTTCAAGAACGCCGTGGTCTCGACCGTCGCGCTGTTGTTTACCGCCGCGTCGTTCGCGTGGTCCGTGCGCGCCGTGCTGACGCTCTGGCCCGGCGGCGAGAAGCCCTACATCGAGATCGTCGCTCCCTGGATCACCGCCGGTACATTCTCCGCGCCCTTCGGCTTCCAGCTCGACCAGCTCTCTATGGTCATGGTGCTGGTGGTCACCGGCGTCGGCTTCCTGATCCACATTTATTCCGTTGGCTACATGGAGCATGAGGGCGGTTACTACCGGTTCTTTTCCTACCTGAACCTCTTCATGTTCTTCATGCTCACGCTGGTGCTGGCCAACAACTACCTGCTGATGTTTGTAGGCTGGGAAGGCGTGGGCCTGGCTTCCTACCTGCTGATCGGCTTCTACTTCCTGCGCGATTCCGCCGCCGACGCAGGCAAAAAAGCGTTCATCGTCAACCGCATCGGCGACTTCGGCTTCCTGATCGGGATGTTCCTGATCATCCAGAATTTTGGTTCGCTGAACTACACCGAGGTCTTCGAAAAGGTTGCGAAGCATGGGCCTGATGCGGGCTGGGGGCTCCTCACCGCCATCGGCCTCTGCCTGCTCTTTGGCGCCACCGGCAAATCCGCGCAGGTCCCGCTTTACGTCTGGCTGCCCGACGCCATGGAAGGCCCAACACCGGTCTCCGCGCTGATCCACGCAGCCACCATGGTCACGGCAGGCGTTTATATGCTGGCGCGCTCGCACGTGATCTTCAATTTGGCGCCAAACGCCCTCATGATCGTCGCCATTATCGGCTGCGTGACGGCGATCTTCGCCGCCACCATGGGCCTGGCCCAGACCGACATCAAGCGCGTCCTGGCCTACTCCACCGTCTCGCAGCTTGGCTACATGGTGCTGGCCTGCGGCGTGGCCGCATATGCCGCCGGAAT
>DASTJB010000125.1:0-6327 GCA_035717005.1 Candidatus Angelobacter sp. | reverse complement strand
CCCAGGATCATGATGAGGCTGGCTGCGTAGTTGGCCCAGACAAACAGCGGGAGGCGTCCCCAGCTCATGCCCGGCGCGCGCATGCGGTGGACGGTGACAATAAAGTTCAGGCCGGTAAAGATCGAAGAGAAGCCTACGATCAGGATGCCAACGGCCATCACAATCACGGGGCTGCGCAGGTAGCCGGTGCTCAGCGGGGCGTAGAAGGTCCAGCCGGTATCGACACCGCCCTTGAGCATGGCGATGATGGAAAACGTGGCGCCACCGATGTACAGGTACCAGCTCAACAGGTTGATTTTGGGGAAGGCCAGGTCCTTGGTCCCGACCATGATCGGGATCAGGAAGTTGCCGATTACCGCAGGCACCGACGGAATCAGGAAGAAAAAGATCATGTTCACGCCGTGCATGGTGAACAGCCGGTTGTAGGTATCGGCTTGGAACAACTCGCCATTCGGCGTGAGCAGGTGCAGGCGGATCAGCGCCGCAAACAAACCGCCAATAAAGAAAAAGACGGTGATGGAAAGCAGATACAGGATCGCGATCCGCTTATGGTCTTTGGTCAGCAGCCACGATCGGATTCCGTAATTGTCGTTCAGGTAATGCTTTGCGGGCATTACCGGCATGTCGGCGGCGGTACTCATGGTTTCTTCCCGGATGGGTTCGCAGGCCTGGTTCCCTGCTGGTTTGGTTCTTGCCGGTTGTTTTGCTGGATGTTGGGCACTTCGCTGTCGCGAATCTGCGTCGGCGTGGTGCGATTGTTCAGCGGGTTGGCCTCCTGCGGCGCCAAATGCTTGATGTACTCGGTGATGGCGATGATCTCATCCTCGCTCACCACGCCTTTGAACGTCGGCATGATGGATTGGAAGCCGGAGACGACCTTGGCATTCGGTTCAAGGATCGACTCACGAATGTAGTTGTCGTCAGCCAGCACCACGCGGTTGTCGACCAGGCGGACCGGGCGTCCGTAGAGCCCTTCCAGGTTGGGGCCGCGCGCGCCGGAGTCAGGACGGTGGCACGTGGTGCAGCCATACTGCTGGAAGGCCTTTTCGCCCAGCGACGCCAGCGAGCCCTCGGCTTTGCCGCTGGCCAGCCACTGCGCGTAATCTTCAGGCGTCATCACGACGACCGAACCTACCATGCCCGAGTGCTTGGTGCCGCAATACTGGGAACAGAACAGGTGATAAGTGCCCGGCTCGGTCGCGCGGAACCAGGTAAAGACGTAGCGGTTCGGCAGCACGTCCTGCTTCACGCGGAACGCCGGCACAAAGAAGCTGTGGATAACGTCCTGCGAGATGAGGGTGACTTTCACGTCGCGGCCGATGGGAACATGCAGCGTGTTGATCTCGCGCTGGCCGCCGGGGTGCTGGAATTTCCACATCCACTGTTTGCCGGTCCCGTAGATCTCCAGCGGGTTCACCGGCGCGCGCTCCATGTGGTAGTAGATCAGCGCGCCCCAGACAAAGATGACCATGGAGATGCCCAGCGGGATCACGGTCCAGACGATCTCCAGCAGAGTGGAGCCGTGGATCTGCTCCGCCTGCCGGTCCGGACGGCGCCGGTACTTGATGGCGAAGAATACGACCAGAATGGCGATGAGCAGGGAAAAAAATGTGGTGATCAGCACCAGGAAGAGGTAGAGCGCGTCTACCTTGCCTGCCATGCTGGAGGCCTGCTCCGGAAAAATGGGAAAGTTCAGTTGCATTAAGTGGCTGTCCTGGTTAAGCGGCCCTCGCGGGCAGCAAGCGCGTCACGGCGGAACATGAACAGAATGAAGCCGCCGAGCACCAGCACTGTCGCCAGCGCGCTCAGACGCAGAATATTAAAGATCGCGGCACCGTAGCGGCCCTGCCGGGGATCGTAGTGGAAGCAGTAGAGCAGCACCTGGTCCACGATGTTGCCGATCTTCCCCTGCGAGGCCTCAACCAGTCCCAACTGGATATCGCGCGGAGCGTATTCGATTCCGTAATAGTACTGGGCCACGCGGCCCTGCGGCGTCAGCAGCATAATGCCGCTGGCGTGCGCGTACTGCTGCACCTCGGGGTCCCACGCGTAACGAAAACCCACGGCCTGGGCCAGTTGGTCGATCTGGTCTTTCTTGCCGGTCAGGAAGTGCCAGCCCTGCTCGGCTTCCGGCGCGCGGCGATAGCGCTGCAGGTAGCGCTTCTTGGCCGCGGCGGCTTCCTGGGGTCCGTCCCGCGGATCGATGCTGATGGTGACCACGTCAAATTCGCGGCCGATGGTGAACTTCCGCACCCCGAGCATCGCTCCGGTGAAGCCGGTCAGCACCTGGGTGCAGAGCATCGGACACTGGTAATACACCATGATCAGGATCACCGGTTTGGTCCCGAAATATTGCTTCAACTGCACAGGCTGGCCGTGATCATCGAGGAAGACAGCGTCGAGCGGAATCTGCGAGTTCAACTTCTGGTCGAGTCCGACCTGGTCCAGGATCGATGGCTTCTGGTTGGAGACGGCATCTCCCGGCTGCAGCTTCGGCGGACCCTGCGCCCACGATGAAAGCGCGGCGCTTGCCAGCAGCGCGACTGCGAGAATTCTCCGGATTGTACTTCTACCGCTCACTACTTTTTGCCTCCCGGGTTACTGCTGCGCGCGGGCTGTTGTCCAGTGTCAGACGCCCCGCTGGGATACGCGGCGCTCGCGGCGCCAACGTTGGCCGGCAGGAACGGCCCGCTCACCTGGGGCAGCCCCTGCTGCGCCAGAAGATCGATGGCGCGGTTGATTGGGATATGAATATTCCCGTTCCGGTCCTTGCCGGAGCTGGAGAGCCAGTCTTGCTCTGAGCCCACGAAGATGGCCATATCGTGCTCGTCGTTATATTGCAGGCGCGGCGCTTTGAAGGTGCGGCTCAGGTGGCCTTCAATCTTGCCCCGGCCAGACCAGTCCTCCGGCGGCTTGACCTCGCCTTCAGCCGGCGCTTTGCCCAGGCCCTCTTTGGGCATCTCGCGCTGCTTCTGGAGTTGCTGCTCCATGGGCGTCAGTTTGGCCTCATTGTTCTTTTCCCATTTTTCCATGCCCCAGATCATCGCGATCATCAGCACGAAGGCCAGGAAGCCGCCAACGGCAAGGAAAATGCCGAAGAGGACGATCCCGCGAATACTGAGATCGCTCTCCTCATGGCCTTCTTTTACGTGGCCGCCGGATTGGGTTTCAAATTTATCTTCAGCCATGTTTCGCTTCCAGCATCTCGACAAAGCCGGGATCGTTCACCGGCAGGAGCGAGCGCTTGCTTAATCTTAAGAAAAAGAAGAACAGCCAGATTCCTCCCATGGCGATGGGGCACAGGATGTACATGGCCGCATCGACCAGGCCGAAGTTCGCGAGCCCGGTGGGCGCCGACGCGGACGGAGTCACACTGCCGGCCGGCGCGCCGGGATAGAAGTTCGGCGCGGTCAGCCAGAAGAGGTCGACCATTCGCATCACCAGCACCAGGAAGACAATGGTGACAATCCGCCGCACGTGCCTCTTGGTGTTGCGCGAGAGCAGAAGCGCGAACGGAAGCACAAAGTGGAGGAAGATGAGCGCCGTTCCAAAGTACTGCCAGCCGTGCTGCAGCCGCATCAAGTACCAGCGGATCTCAGAGAGCATGTTGCCCGACCAGATGATCAACCACTGGGAAAACGAGAGATACGCCCACAGGACGACGAAGGCAAACATCAGCTTGCCGAAGTCGTGCAGGTAATCCACTTTCCAGATGCGCGAGATCGGCTCCATCACGGAAAGGCGCGTGAGCAGCCAGATGGTGAAGCAGAACGTCGAAAGCACCTGCCCGACCATGAACAGCATGCCCCAAACCGTGGACCACCATTCGGGATAGAGCGACATGGTCCAATCGATGGATGCGAAGGTGATGCTGGCGCCGAAAAAGACGATGCCGAAGCCGCTCAGGTTCTGGATGCGAACAAACTGCGCCGGTGTGGTGGCGCCGGCCTCTTCGCGAACTGACCAGCGCTTCAGGAAGTAATAAATGATGGCCCATCCAGCAAAGTAGATCACGGCGCGGACCAGGAAAAACGGCGCGTTCAGGTAGTAGTGGAGCTTATCGGCGCCGTAGTGAGCGACGAACGCGTCACGCGCCGGCCCTTCCGCCGGCACACGGGCCCAGGCAAACAGCGTCTTCACGCCGATGCCGATGGGCAGCCAGAACAGCGCCATCAGCCACCAGTTGCCGGCCGCGGCTTCCCAGATCCGCCGGCCCAGGCGGCCCCAGTTGCCGCCGCTGGTGTACTGCAGGCAGAGCAGCGCGAGCGAACCAGTCGTCAGTCCGAGCCAGAACATGAAGGCGAACAGCCACGCGCGCAGAAACAGGTCCCACCTAGCGGTAACAATCGTGAACGCGACCAGGGCAACGCTGAACACCGCACCCACAACCATCATGCGCGAGCGCAGGCGGTCAATCATGGCCGGGGGCGCGAACTCCTGGGGCGTGATGCGGGTAATGGTGTGGCTCATCGAACGTCCCCTTTCGGGGTGGGCTGGGCCACCGGCTGCGCCGGCGTGGTGCTTGCCGGGTTTTGCAAAGATGTATCGGGAATCCTGATCTCCTGTGCTCCCTGGTTCAATTTGCCGCGATCTTCCTGGGCGACGTCAGCATCGCCGGCATTCTGGCTCCGCTGCAGGGCGCGGATGTAAGCGGCGATGGCCCAGCGGTCGGCCGGCTTCACCTGAGCGGCGTAGTCAGGCATGCCGCCAAAGCCATTACCGATGATTTCATAGAAATACCCCAGCGGCGCGTTGCGCAGACGCTGCAGGTGGAATGACGGCGGACGCTTGTAGCCGCGCTGCACGATCATGCCATTGCCATCACCCAGCATGGAGTGGCAAGGCGTGCAGTAGATGTTGTAGCGCTGCTGCCCGCGTTCCAGAACTTCCCTGAGTGGCTGGTTCAGCGGCAGCTCATTGCCGTACGCCTGGCCGTGCCTGCCGGTCAGGTAGTAGCTGTTGGGATCGAGCTGCTGCTCGTCCGCCATCTGCTCGTCCGGGTGTGCCGCCACGGCGTTGGGATCAAGCCGCGAAATAGTTCCGGGAACCGGATAGCGCGCGGAGCGCTGATCAGCGAAGAATTCGCTGGAGCGCAGCGGAATGAACTTGGGCTGGTTGTGCATGTCCTGGCGGCAGCCGGCGAGAATGACAAACGCAGACGCAGCCAGCAACAGCAAAGCCACACGGATTTGTGCCCGGCTGTTAATAGGGCACCTCCGTGATCTCCTCGGGATTGTAGCTTTCCAGCAGCTTGCGCGTATCGGAGATGCTGAAGCGCGGGTCCTGCGATTCAATGCAGAGGAAGAAGCGGTCGCGGCTGGCGCGGCTGAAGTTCGGCGAATTGAACACCGGATGATACGGCTGCGGCAGCCCGTTGAGGGCAAGCATGCCAAAGACCGCGGCCAGCGAGGCGCCAAGCACGGCGCATTCAAACGTTACCGGAATGAAGGCCGGCCAGGAGTGAAACGGCTTGCCGCCCACGTTGATGGGATAGGCCAACACCGAAACCCAGTATTCGAGCGAGTAGCCGCCGATCATCCCCAGCATGGCCCCGACCAGCACGATCAGCGGGACGCGGTTGTGGTGCGCGCCGATCGCCTCAGCCGCCTCTTCCAGAGGATACGGCGTGTAGGTATCCATTTTGCGATACCCGGCGGCATAAGCGCCTTTGGCCGCTTCCACCAGTTCGGTCGGCGTCTCAAATTCCGCCATCAGTCCGTAAATAGGTGCAGCATTCATTATTCTTTCACCTTCGCTTGCGGTATGAGCGTCCGCATTTCAAAGATGGAGATCGCCGGCATGAGCCGGATAAATATAAAGAAGAGCAGCGTGAAGAACCCCATGGTCCCGATGAAGATCGCCAGGTCCCAGCGGGTGAACCAGTACATACCCCAGGAGCTGGGCAGGAAATCGCGCTGCAGGCTCATCACAACGATCACGAAACGCTCCAGCCACATGCCGGTATTCACCACCACCGCCACCAGGAACAGCTTGGCCGGCGAGGAGCGCACGCTGTTGAACCACAGCGACTGCGGGATCAGGATGTTGCACAGAATCAGCATGTAGTAATAGAAGGAGTACGGCCCGTGCAGGCGGTTATTGACCATGGCCAGCTCGTACTTGTCATGACTGTACCAGCCGATGAACATTTCCAGCATGTAGGCATACGCCACAATCTGCCCGGTAGCCAGCATCAGCTTGCCGCAATTCTGCAGGTGGCGCAGGGTGATGAAGTCCTGCATGCCGTAGAGATAGCGGAACGGGATGGCCAGGATCAGCACCATGGCAAACCCGGAGTAGATGGCGCCGGCCACGAAATAGGGCGGG
>DASTJB010000124.1:0-38024 GCA_035717005.1 Candidatus Angelobacter sp. | reverse complement strand
TTGTCGGGATAGCCGATCTTGTTGCGGATGGCGGCCAGCTTGATCAGCGCCTGCTTCTTGGTGGTCTCGGTCATCCAGGGCAGATCGGTGATGTCGTGCTTCAGAGCGTTCTCCAGCGCGCCCACCATCTTGAGCATGCGTGCTTTGCCCTCCGCCCCGAAGGTAGCCTCGACGTACGGCTGGCCCAGCGCTTCGCCCAAAGCGCCGTCGGTGAGGTTGATGCAGCGTTTCCAGCGCGCCGGCAGCTCTTTCTGGCCGCTGAGTGCCTGCTGAAACTTGAAATCCTCCTGGACAAATTCATCGGAAAGCCAGCCGGCCGCATGGTTGAGCATGTGCCAGGTCAGATAGGTTTTCCACACAGCGAGCGGCGTGGATTCGATCACGGCATTGATGTTCTTGAAGTAATCGGGATTGCCAACGTTCAGTTCCCTGAAGGCCGGCGCGCCACTGGCGGCGAAATAGCGGTCCAGATGGAAATTCGGCCCCAGCGCCTGCGCCTCGGCCAGGGTCATCTTGTGGTCGCGATTTTTGGGATCGCGCCGCAGCGTGCGCTCCATGAAGGCTTTGGCCAGATCGGTTTCAAGCTTCAACACCGCGTCAGCGCTCTGCCCCGCCTGCTCCGGCGATTGCCCGATCATGGTGAACATCTTCTTCATGTGGTCGACAAAGCCGTTGCGGATAGCGACCGTGGGCGCATCGTCTTTCAGGTAGTAATCGCGATCCGGGAGGGTCAGGCCGCTCTGGTCGATGTTCGCCACAGTCATGTCGGCATCGTGCAGGTCAGGGCTGGAGCCGAAGCCGATCAGGGGATTCGGCCCCACCAGCTCCTCATGCGCCATTACCTCCATCATCTGCGTCTTGTCCTTGATCGCGGCAATGCGGTCCAGCTCAGGCTTCAGCGGAGAGAAACCGGCCTTGTTGGCTGCGGCCTCATCCATACACGAGGCGTAGAAGTCGCCAATCTTCTGGATTACGGGGCTTCTCCCGGGATCATTGGCGCCGGCCTTTTCCAGGATCTGCCGCAGCACCAGCAAATTATGCTCGTACACTTCGTTGAAGCTGATCCAGATGGGCTGGTCGCCGGGTATGGGATTGTTCTTGAGCCAGTTGCCGCAGGCATATTGGTAGAAATCCACGCAGGGATCAGCCGTCTTGTCGACATCGGCAACGTTGAATTTAGGCGCAGGACGGTCAGCCGTAGAAGCGCCGGTGGCCGGGGCCGGGTTTGCTGCGGGCGTGCTCTTCCCCGGATCCACCTTCTTTGCGTCTGACGGCTTTTGCGGAGACCGCAGGTCCGGTTTAGGCGTGGGCTGGGCGGTCTGGGCCAGCAGCAGGCCGCCGCTGAAGATCAAAACTGCAATACGTTTCGCGATCTGGCGATAGATGGTCATTCATTGCCCTCCAGGGAATCGGGTAATTGTATAAGACGGCTGGCAGAGGCGATTGTTTGCGATATCGTCACTGGTGCCAGAAAAGCGGTCTAAAGTGACAATGGTTCGACAGGAGCAAAAGAACCCGGCTAAATTGCTCAGATTCACAATGTTGCCGGGTTACCAAAGGCTTACCGCCTGACGATATTCGGGAAAAGCATATTTCCAGCGCCCCGCGCGGCTACTAATAGTACGATGGGACTGAAGCAAACGCCCGTCCAGAGTAAATACGCCTCATGAGCGCCAGACACGCCAAAATACTGTTTTTTCTGCTGATCGTGCTGGTGACTCTTCTGTTCTTCGTTCACGATCCAAGCGGCGGATTCCAATCCAGGAATGGGCCGACCACACCGATCAACAATCTGCGTTTTCTCGTTTTCAGCCTGCTGCTTCTGCTCGCCGCTAAGCGGAGTTCGGAATCCCTTCTTGCGTTTATATCTTCCAACCTGGCGCGGTTTGGCATAGGACCGCTGAACGCTTTCCGCATATTTCCCGGCAGCACATCCCTGCGCTGCTGATTTCTCCCTTGTCCCTGCACACGGCGCCTTACGCGCCGATGGTGTCATTTCTTGAGCGACAAGGAGATATCCAATGTCCAGAAACCATTTTCTGTTCGAAAAACATGGGCCCGGGCTGCGGTGGGCAATCGTATCGCGACACAGGTATTTGTGGGTGGTTGAGCTGGCAGGCAAGCGCTTCGAGCTTCGCTTTAAACCTCTCCGCTTGAAAGGACGGCCACGCTATAGCGTGCCTCCGGACTGCGATCCCACGATGTGGTGAGAATTCCGGCCGCGTGGATTGAGTAGGCAGCGGCCGGTTTTTTACTGCTGGTTCTTTATTCAAAGATCAGGATAGCTGCGGCAATTACCGTGGTCCACAGGCCGCGCTTGTCGCCGACGCCGCTCTGGGTGATGTTCGTGGTGCGGACGATCTTGTTGGAAATTCGATAGATCTCCTTTTTCTCGTCCCAGGATGTGTCGGGATCGAAGGAGACATCGAGCGTGGTAGCAAGCATCTCTGCCGCCAACTCTTCCGCGTATTCACCGGCTACGTCGTCGGCTTCACCAAAGGAGTGGTGCTCGCTCAGGTAGCCATAGGTGCTGCGGTCCGCCGGCATGGCCAGGCCGATGCTGGCGGCGGTAAGCCGGTGCGGCTCACGGGTGGAGTTTTCCGCCACCACAGCGAACGTCACTTCACCCGGGTGCAGGTACTTGACGCCCTCTTTGCGGGAAATCAGCTTGCAATGAGGTGGAAAAATGGAGGAGACGCGCACCAGGTTCTGCGCCGCGATGCCGGCATCTCTCAAGGCCAGCTCAAAAGATGTAAGTCTTTCCTTGTGCTTTCCTACTCCGTTGGTCAGAAAGATGCGCTTCGGCACCATGTCTAATCCCAATTTAGTCCCCCTCCGGGAATCGCGGTTGCGAATTAAAAAAAATAACACACGCGGCGTGATGAGCGTGGATAAATTCCGCGAAAAATTTGCCTCTGAAGGAGAAATCCGCTGTGGCGGTGGCAGATTTTTGTAGCTGCACCGGATTCGGTGCAATGGCGGGGAACTTTACGTCGCTGAGTGCTGGTTGCTGAGTGCTGACGGCTGTACCTGCTTGATTTTGACCGCGATGTCAATGAAGGCAAGCGCTGCTCGGCTAAGCGCCTTATCCTTGCGGAAGACCAGCGCGAGATCGCGGCGGATGGAGGCGTCAACCAGTGGGATGGCAGCGAGCACTCCGGCTTTTACATCTTCGCTGACATTGGAGCGCGCGATGAAGCCCACGCCGACGTCGGCGGCGACGAAGCGCTTCAGCAGCTCGCTGGAATCGAGTTCCATGGAGATTTTCGGTTTGAGGTTGCGCTCGTGGAAGAGGTTCTCCAGCGCGTCGCGCGTGCGGCCCACCTTGGGCAGCAGCAGCGGGAAGCGCACCACGTCAGCGATCCCGGCCTGCTTCAGGTGGCTCAAAGGATGGCCCGGCTGAGCGATGATGACCAGTTCGTCGCGATGAATGGCGACTACGGTCAGCCGCTTATCGTCGACCGGCGCGGAAACCACGCCGAAATCGACTGAATTGTCGATGATCGACTCCATGATCTTGGCGCGCTCCAGGCGGCTGATCTGCACCCCCACGTTGGGATAGAGCTTTTTGAATTCGGCGAAGACCTCAGGCAGGATGTGCAGGCAGGTGCCTTCATTCGCTCCCACCACGATTTCCCCGCGCGGCACGCGCTCCATTTCCGCTATTGTCACAAGCATGTTCTTGCGCGAGTCGAGCGTCTGCTCGGCATATTGCTGAAATACTTTCCCGGCCGCCGTAAGCGCTACCTTCCCGCCGCTGCGATCGAAGAGCTTGGCGCCAACCTCTTCCTCCAGCGCGCGAATCTGAGACGAGATGGCCGGCTGCGTGCGGAAACGCTTCTCCGCGGCCCGGGAGAAGCTCGTGTGGCGCGCGACCTCGAGAAACGTTTCCAGCTGGTCAAAATCCATAAGACGGGTACAGTTTAGTCGAGCACTCAGCACTCAGCAATCAGCATTCAGCCCCTGCGCGTCCGTGCGGAGCCACGAAAAACCTGCAACACGGAGGAACGAAGGAAGCGGAGGAAAAGGGTTAGACTCCAGGTTTTTCGATCATTCGATCTCCTGACCACGCCGACGACCCAGATCTCTCAAATCCTCCGGTTACTCCGTTCCTCCGCGTTTCAAGGTTTCTTGTGGGATAAGCCAAACGTTCCTGGGCTGAGTGCTGACTGCTGAGTGCTGATTGCTTAAAATGTTTCAGCTCCCATGCGCGCTATCCTCTGCGAACAATACGGCGGCCCTGAAGTCCTGCAAGTCGTAGACCATCTGCCCACACCAAAGCTCGGGCCTAATGGCGTTTTGGTGCGCGTGCATGCCTCCAGCGTCAATCCTGTCGACTGGAAACTGCGCTGCGGCCTGCTGGCCCCGGTGCGGCCGGTGATCTTCCCGGTGATCTGGGGGTGCGATCTTTCCGGCGTTGTAACCGAAGTGGGCCCGGCCGTTACGCTGTTCAAACCGGGCGACGAGGTCTACGGATTCAAGGATGGCTATGTCGCCAAGACGTTTCGCGGCACATATGCGGAATTTGCGGTGATGCCGGAAAAATCTCTGGCGAGAAAACCCAAAAAACTCAGCCATGAAGAGGCTGCGGCGGTACCCTTAGCGGCTCTCACCGCCTGGCAGGCGCTGCTGAACCAGGGAAAGCTCAAGCCAGGACAGCGTGTACTGATTCACGCCGGGGCCGGCGGCGTGGGGGTGATGGCCATACAGATTGCCAAGGCGTTCGGCGCCTTTGTCGCGGCAACCGCGAGCACGCAAAATCAGCCGCTTCTGCGCGAGTTAGGCGCCGACCAGCCGGTCGATTACTCAAAGGAAAACGTCGAAGAAATCCGGCCGAAGTTCGATCTGGTGCTCGACGGTGTAGGGCAGAGCCTTTGGGGCGCATCGTTTCGCGCGCTTAAATTCGGCGGCCGCCTGGTGACGCTGGCAATACCCATCCCGAAGAAGCCGGCGGGCAAGCTGAAGTTCTTGTCGACCGCAATCGCGGGTCTCGCCGGTGGAACCTTGCGCGGACTACTCGGCGGTAAGTTGCTGAAAATCATTCAGGCCAAGCCGCGCGGCGGCGATCTGGAAAAGATCAATGCGCTGATTGAGGCGGGCAAGATCCGGCCAGTGATCCAGAGAGTGTTTCCTCTGGAGGGGATCGCGGAGGCGCACCGGTTGAGCGAAGAAGGGCATGTGCGGGGGAAGTTGGTTGTTTCTGTAATCCCGAGCGCAGCGAGGGAACCCTATCGTAACGATTGACCTTCAGGTCCAAAATTGCTGAGCGTCGGTGCCCGGTTCTTCGCAGGACCGTAGGGATCTCTGCCCTTCGACAGGCTCAGGATCGAGACTGCGCGAGCACTGCTTCTTTTTCCACCATCTAACCCTCTAACACCACAAGACTTCTCCCTCCATAAACGCCCTTTATCCCGCACATAAAAACATTCAATTTCAAATCGTCGGCGACGGCGGCTATCGTCACAGACAACGCTGGAGACCAGGCACTCACGTCCGGCGGCCAGCCAAACGCAATCATCAATGCAAGTTCACGGACGGTTCGTCCCCAAAAGAAGGAGAGAGCAATTCATGGCAGAAACCAAAGCTGATCCCAAAGCGGTGCTGGAGTTCGCCCAGAAGAACGGCGCCAAGCTGTTGGACCTGCGCTTCACCGATCTTCCCGGCTTGTGGCACCATGTTTCATTTCCCATCGAGCAGTTCTCCGAGTCGTCGTTTGAAGACGGCTTCGGCATGGACGGCTCTTCCATCCGCGGCTGGGCAGCCATCCATGAAAGCGACATGCTGCTCATTCCCGACCCCAACTTCTACCTGATGGACCCGTTCACCGAAGCGCCCACGCTGGTGATGGTGGCTGACGTGATCGACCCGGTGACCAAGCAACGCTATGACCGCGATCCGCGCTACATCGCCAAGAAGGCGGAGATGTATCTGATGTCAACCGGGCTGGCGGACACGGCGTACTTCGGCGCCGAAGCCGAATTTTTCATTTTCGATAACGTACGCTTTGACCAGAAAGAGAACCAGGGTTTCTACTTCATTGACGCCGAAGAAGGCCGCTGGAACTCCGGCCGCCAGGAGAATAACCTGGGTTACCGGCCGCGCTATAAGGAAGGCTACTTCCCCGTCCCGCCTACTGACCACTATCAGGACCTGCGCACCGAGATGGCGATGACCATGCAAGCCTGCGGGCTTGAGGTGGAATGCCATCACCACGAGGTGGCGACGGGCGGGCAGACGGAAATCGATCTCAAGTTCAACAAGATGGTCCGCTCCGCCGACAACATGATGCTCTACAAGTACATCGTGAAAAATGTCGCCAACCAGTACGGGAAGACAGTCACGTTCATGCCCAAACCGCTGTTCAACGATAACGGCAGCGGCATGCACACGCACCAGTCGCTGTGGAAAGACTCGAAGCCGCTCTTTGCCGGCGACGGATATGCCGGCCTCTCGCAGATGGCGCTGTGGTATATCGGCGGGCTCATCAAGCACGGCCCGGCGCTCTCGGCGATCATCGCGCCCACAACCAATTCCTACAAACGTCTGGTGCCCGGCTTTGAAGCGCCGGTCAACCTGGCTTACTCGCGGCGCAACCGCTCGGCGGCGTGCCGTATTCCGATGTACTCGGCCTCGCCTAAGGCCAAACGCGTGGAGTTCCGCCCGCCTGATCCGAGCTGCAACCCGTACATCGCCTTCGCCGCCATGATGATGGCCGGACTGGACGGAATCGAAAATAAAATCGATCCCGGCCAGCCGCTGGACAAGGACATTTACGATCTCGGCCCGGAGGAGCTTTCGAAGGTCCCGTCCATGCCCGGCGCGCTTGACGAGGCGCTGGACGCGTTGGAACACGATCACCAGTTCCTGCTCAAAGGCGACGTCTTCACCGAAGACCTGCTGACGACTTACATCGACTACAAGCGCGCGAAAGAAGTGGACGCGATGAGGCTGCGCCCGCATCCGTACGAATTCGCGCTGTATTACGACATTTAGCTCTTGGCTCTTAGCCATTAGCTCTTAGCCGGAAAGCCTGCCGCGAGGTAGGCTTTTATTCTTGAACAGAGGACTTCATCGGACCTGAGAAATCGGAATGCGGTAGAGACGTAGCATGCTACGTCTCTACGTTTAAGAATTCGCGGCCGCCGATTTACAATGGCGCTTCCCTTCGAGGAGGTTCCATGCGCGCTGTGCTGTGCAAGGAATGGGGCGGGCCGGAAAAGCTGGTGGTGGAAGATGTGGCTTCGCCGCCGATCAAAGACGGCGCGGTGCGCATTGCCGTGCATGCCGCGGGCATCAACTTTGCCGACCTGCTGCTGATCTCCGGCCAATACCAGGAAAAGCCGGCGTTTCCGTTTACTCCGGGCATGGAAGCGGCGGGGACTGTCACTGAGGCCGGCGCCGGCGTGAGCGGCGTGAAGGCGGGCGATCGCGTGATGGCGCTGTGCGGCACCGGCGGATACGCGGAAGAAATTATTATCGACGCCAATCGCGTCTACAAAATTCCCGACACAATGGACTTCGCCTCTGCCGCGGGATTTCCCGTGGTCTACGGCACCTCGCATGGGGCGTTTGACTGGCGCGCCCACCTGAAGCCCGGCGAATGGCTGCTGGTGCACGGAGCGGCCGGCGGCGTGGGGCTTACCGCTGTCGAGATCGGAAAAATCATGGGCGCCCGGGTGATTGCCTGCGCCGGCAGCCCGGAAAAGCTGGAGATCGCGCGCCAGTACGGTGCGGACCATCTGATCGACTATTCGCGCGAGGACATTCGCGAGCGCGTGAAGGCCATCACCGGCGGGCACGGGGCCGACGTGGTTTACGATCCTGTGGGCGGTGATGCGTTTGAAGCCAGCCTGCGCTCGATTGCCTGGGGCGGCCGCATCATTATTATCGGGTTTGCCGCGGGAAAGATTTCGCAAATTCCCGCCAACATCGTGCTGGTCAAGAACATCGACATCATCGGCTTCTACTGGGGCTCGCACATGGCGCGCCGGCCGGAACTGCTGAGCGAATCGTACGCCAAACTGCTCGGCTGGTTTGAGCAGGGCAAGCTCAAGCCGCACATTTCGGCGCAGCTGCCGCTGAATGACGCCGCCAAAGCAATGAACCTGCTGCGCGAGCGCAAGTCGACAGGCAAAGTTGTCCTGACGATGTCACGCTAGCGCTGCCTGGGCGACTTCCCAGTGGTTTGCCGGGCCGAATTGTGATATAGAACAGCACCATGCTTTGCCCGAATTGCGGTCAGGAAAATACCAGCGCCTTTGGATATTGCGCGCACTGCCAACGCCCTTTGAGCACCGTTGAAGGAGCCGCGGCGATGCCTGGACTTGCTCCTGACGCGCCCCCAACCGCTCCAACCATGAGCGTCGTGGCCAGGATCTTCCTGGTGCTTGCCGCCGTGCTCGCCCTGCTCATGACCATCTTCCGCCCGGTCTCACCCGGGGATCCCGCCTACGTGATTGGTGAACACTTAGGGATTTTCCTGATGGTGATGGGGCTGCCTTTGCTGGTGGCGTGGCTCGCCGCCGGCCGTACCAGGGTCCGTCATCCTAATCGCTTTGCGCTGATCTTCTGTGTGCTGTCGGGTTTCTTCCTGCTCCTCAATGCGGCCACACTGATGGCCAATTTTGAAGCACCCGAGCAACGCTTCTCGCGGCTGATGCGCGAAGCGGCAGGGTTGCAGCCGGAAAGCCATCGCGGGTTTGGCCGGCAACGCCGGTTTGACGATGCGATCCGGGAGCAGTATCGCCGTCTGCTGCAACAGAACCGCGACTACGTCGGCGCGGTAAAGCAAATGGGCGTCAGCAAGGTGCAGGTGCTCAACACCGCTGAGGGCTTCGCCAATCCCGAAGCCGAGGGGCAAGGCCTGCAGGAGCTCCACGCACTTTATGCCCTCGATACTGACCAGGAACAGAAGGTGCGAGTCATCATGGGCGAACTGCGTCACGTGCTCGAAAACTACGCCGGTTCAGCCCAGGAGCGTGAAGCCATGCTCCGCGGCTTCGATGCCAGCCTGGCCGAGCAACTGAACAAGCGCCAGGAAGCTGTCACGAGTGAAAAGGCGTTTGTGGATGCCATCGATGATGTCCATGCTTATGCCCGGGCCCACCGAAACGATTTCTCCCTCGTCGGCGGCCAACTGATCTTCACCGATCCCGCGGTGCAGGAGGAGTTCAACGCCAAGGCGCGGGTGCAGGACGAAAAGCGCAACGCGTTTCTCACCGCGCAGCGGCAGTTCAATCTGTCGCAGGCGGAAATTCTGGGGAAAATGGGCCTGAACCAGAAGGACATCGGGGCAAAATAAGCCTTTGGCTGCATCCAAGCGGGCGCCACCTGGCGCGCGAAGATTGCGCTTCGTCCACGGCCCGATTGAAGTTGAGAAGAAAAACCGGGACCTCGTTAAGCGACGTCCCGGCGTTTTTTTCGGGCCCCCATCCGCGCGCGTGACCGGGGTCCCCAACACGCGCGGGTTTTTGCGCGTGATGGGGTGGTTGAGCGTGAATGGGCAATGTGGAACGACCCACAGTTACTTGTCGTGATCGTTGTCTTTCCGCGAGTTGTTCTCATCGTCCCCGCGGTCTTCGTCGCCGTTATTGTCGGCTCCGTTGCTGACCACGTGGATCTCACGCGCGCTGTGCAGGCGCACGCTGCCGATCCCGCGATAGTCGCCACGGTCATCGTTCGGCCTGGGAGTGTGATAGCCGGCGAAGCTCAGCACGCCGTCATGCTCACCGGTCTGCACAAAGGACGGGCTGTAGATGCGGCCGTCAAACCAGCCCAGCGTATTGCCCACGACCGGCCTGTTCGCCGGAATGGTGAGCGGCGAGCCATTCACGGTAACGGTGAGCGGCTTGATCGAGGCGATCGGGTTCTGGATGCCGTTGATCACGGTCCAGTTGCGCAGATCGGTTGATTCCGCGTAGCCCAGGAAGTGGAAAGCGTCCGAATCGCCGTCCAGGCAGTTGCCGCCGGAGAAGAACAGGCCCCAGGTGCCGTCGTCGAGCAGCAGCAGCGTGCCGCGCGGGCCGACGTAGCGAATGTCCGTGGGCCCAACGGCGGTCACGTTATTCAGGCCGTTGAGCGGACCGAGGTCAGTGAAGTTGATGCCATCTTCCGTCGATGCCATGCGCGGGATGGAGACGTCATGGCTCGCGGCCGGCTCCTTGAAGATCTTTGGCGGGCCGCACTGCTGCGCGGGCGGGAAAGTCTTGTCGCCATTCAAAGTTTTTTGCAGATACAGGATCGTCTTGGGAGATGATCCTGGAATTTCCGCAATGATGCCGTCGGGATTCAGCAGGCCGACGGTCCGCTGTGCGGCGAAGTCGACGTTTGCCGGCAGCGGATTGAGCGGCGCCCCGGCTTCCGGGAATAACTCGTGAATCACCAGTCCGTCCGAGTCCACGTGGCCGGCGCGGCGATCGAGGTTATACAGAAAACGGCGGCCGTTCACGACCATGGAATAGGAATGTCCCAGGCCGGCTTCGCTCGCCAGATCAACGTTGTCACTGGCCGGGCAAATTCCCTTGTTGAGCTCCAGGACTTCCTGCTCAAACTTCCAGGTCTGGCCCCCGTCAGTGGAAGATGCCGCAACCACCGCTTCATTATCGTTGCGCGGGCGGTAGTCGAAGAAGCCATGCAGCTTGCCGCCGGCGTTGGTCACAAAAGGAAAGTAGTAAGGCGCCATGCGTTCTGTCCCCGGGTTGGGCTGAGGAACACCGTTCACGCAATATCCAGCTGAAGGCGCGGCGTTGCTGGCGCCAGTTTGTTGCAATGTCCAGGGGCCGCCGGTGATGTGCGATTGTTGTGGAAGGCTATCCGCTTTCCAGACGTTCGGCGCCTGGGCCAGGGCCCGGGGCGACAAGAGCGCCAGGATCGCGAGCATTGAAGAAACAAGTGCAAAAGACAGCGTTCGTTTGTTCACAGTTATCTCCTAGGCCGTGGCGCCTTGGGGGTGGCGCCGCGGGCGATGTGTTGATCTACCGGAAGATGGTGGTGGATAGCTACTCTCTCTTCACTTTCATCCGTGCTGGACTGCTAAAAGCTGAAACGCGCTCCCATCTGCACCTGCCGCGGCCCGCCAAAGCGGGTTGTAAGCGGCGCAAACAGTGCCTGGCCGGCTGTGGGATTAGGAGCGGTTGGAGTTCCGAACAGGCTCACTGAATCAGGGCCGTAGTACCGGTTGGCGTTGTGGGTCACGTTGAAGAATTCCGCAAATGTTTCGAGCCTTGAGCGCTCGCCCGTGCGGAAGGACTTCAGAATGCGCATGTCAAGATCGGAGAACGGCGCACCGCGCATGCTGTTGCGTCCGGCGACGTGGCCGTTGATGATGGCGCGATCGTTGTCATCATTGCCGTCGTTCTGAGTATCGAATCCAATGGTTGGGGTGAACGGGGCAGCAGAACGGTTCATCGTGATGGCGCTGACGGTGAAGCCGTGGGGCAGATCGAGGATGCCGCTCAGGCGCAGGTTGTGGCGAATATCGTTCTTTGAAGGCCCGGCGTCAAGCTCCGGCAACAGCGGGTCCAGAGCGTCTTCGCGATTGAAAACGCGCTCGCCAGATTCGTTATCACGGTTCCATGCCAGTGTGTAGCCGGCCTGGAACTGCAGGTGATGGCTCATGCGCTTGTTGACGGTGAAATCAAAGGCGTCATAGCGCGAGTGGGCCTCAGATTCGTTGATGGAAAGCGGACCGATCGAAGGTTTGGGCCGCACCGTGGGGAAGATCGGCATGCCCGTGACATCGAACGTGGCCGGGAAAAGGTTCTGGTCCAGCCGGCGCTGCAGGCTCCAGGTGGAGTTGCGCGTATATCCGCCGGAGATCGCCCACGTCTCCCCGATTGCGGTTTCAACGCTGGCCGATGCCTGGAATGAACGCGGATTCTCAAAGCTCGGCGAAAATCCCACTACCTTGTTGGGCGCCGGCTTTACCCCCGCAGGGAGAAACGCCAGCGTGTTGGGAAATTTCACGAAGTTGAGGACGGTCTTGTCAAATTTGCTGTCGAGAGTGGCCGTGGTCAGGTTGTTGTCAGTGAACATGCGCTGGAACAGGTTGGCCGGGGTGCGCGCGTCATAAAGACCGGCAGAGGCGCGAATCACGGTTGTGCCGTGCCCCTTCGGGTCCCAGGCCAGCCCCAGGCGCGGCTGCCACATTTTCAAGTCGTTAGGTATGTGCTGCGTCTGGGGAAACGCCGGGTTCGGATTCGGCGGCTGCGGGTTCCATTGCCCATCCCAGCGGAATCCGGCATTGACCATGAGATTGCGCGCCAGACGGAATTTGTCCTGGATGAACAAGCCAAGCTCCTGCTGCGAGGCGTCATAGATCAGCGAATTCGGGTCGCCATTGGTAGCCACGACACCGCGGTAACGCGCGATTTTTCCGGCATTAAAGTCGGCCAGCGACTTGAAGTCATAGCGGCCGGCCATCAGTTGTTCGCGCTGCTGGCGCGATGGCGTAACGTTGCTGTCCACGCCGAAACGGATCGAATGACCGCCTGTGGTGACGCTAACGTTATCGGTCGCCTCGTATCGTTTGTTGTCGAAAAGGCGCGGGTGCGTGACCTCAGTGCCCAGAGTGCCCACGCCGGTGATTACGATCATGGACGAGGCCGCGTTCGGCTGCTCGAATCGGTAGTCGGTAGCGAATTGGCCGCGCAGTTCGTTCAGCCAGGCGGAATTGAGGGCCGAGACCAGGCTCGCCTTTACGGCCGCGCTCGAGCCCTGGCGGTCAAAGTTGGTGGATTCGGCGGTATCGTTGGTGCGCGGGGAGAGCGCAAAATTCTTCGCGTCGAGATTGACGTAGAGCAGGTCCAGGTTCAGCATGTGCTTCGACGTGAGGGAATGGTCCAGGCGCGCAAACGCCGAGGTAGTGTTGTTCGTGCCCTCTTTATCGCCCTGCAACGAGGCCAGGCTGGCCGGCAGCGTCACGCCCGCGGGCTGCGGCTGAAACTGCACGACGAACGGCAACGTCAGAAAATTCTGCTCCGCAGCGACAAAAAAGAACGTCCGGTCTTTCTTGATGTGCCCGCCCAGCGCTCCGCCAAACTGATGCTGCATGGTCATGGCCGGGTTTCCGAACGCGTCCGGTGAAGTCAGGTCGGAGTTGCGGTTCATGTAGAAGCCTTCGCCATGCCAGTCATTGGTCCCGGATTTGGTCACGGCATTGACGAAGCCGGCGTTCGTGCGGCCGACCTCAGCGTCAAGACCGCTGCGCACTACCTGAAATTCCCGCACCGCTGCAAGCGGGAAGAAGAACACAGGATCGTTGCCGCCGCGCTGGTTGCCCTGCAAAGGGTCATTGAAGTCAGCGCCATCGAGCGCCACGTACGAGTTGATGGAACGCTGGCCCGAAATCACAAGTCCGTTGCGGTCAGATTCCTGGTAGATATCCGGCGTAAGCTGTACAAAATCAGGGAAAGAACGGCCCCGGATAGGCGCTGTGAGGATGGACCGCAGATAGACACTTGAAGAGCTGGACACATCATGTGTGTCAATAGGACTATCTGTGGTCATAACCATTGTCTGGGTCTGAACTGTAACTTCCTTGGTGCCGGCATCCTGGTTGGAAGCTTTCAATGCCAGAGCCATAGTATGGGTGCGGCCGACAGTAACTATCGCTTCCACTTCATCACTTTTGAACTCACCCAGCACAGCCTGGACAAAGTAGCGCCCCACGGGCAGCGCCTGCGCATCAAATTCGCCGCGGGCATTGCTTTGCAGTTCGCGGACATACCCGGTTTCTGCATTGCGCACCGTGACCGTCGCATTGGCGGCAGCTTTACCGTCGGCCTCGTTGATCTCGCCGCGCAGAGCGCCGGCGCCGGCATCAGATTGGGCGCTTAGCGCGCGGCTGAAGACGAGCGTAAACAAGAGCATGGCGAAAACCAATGCCCCGTGATGACGAAGCAAGCGTTGCAGCATTCTTCTTCCCTCTTAACTTCCTGTCGTGCCATTTCGATCGTTGGGGGAAATGCGGCCGAAGCACCACTTGGTTTGATTTGGCTGGCCGATTATCAGTGCTCCCAGCTGAAGGAGGAAGTTACGTGGGTCGCATCACAGTAATTGAACTCAAGACATATATTTAAACTTATGTTCCCGTTATGGAACTATCGCTGGCCATGCTGACTCCATTACGGAAATAAACAGCTGGAGTGAGTGTCAGTATGGGACTGGTTGACGTTACTGCTGGAAAAACCGTTATTTATAGATGCTTACCGCAATTACAAAAGGGCCGATGCGATATTAACTTCCGTGAGGACTAACTAGATTTTGTGTAGCAAGCGATTCGAGCTGTGAAGCTATGATGATCTTGCATTAATCATTCACTAAAAGATCTTATGATGGCGCTGAGATGCGCGGCAGCGGCAAGTGTAGGATTGAAGAAGCGTCCATGAACGGCAGATCGCCACAGATATTTCGTCTAATCCGAACCGTGGTTCTGTTGCTGGCCGGGTCTCTCCTGGGAAATGCGTTTGCCGTTCCCGTTACGCGCGCCCAGGCGGCACAACAAGGCAGCACCCGCAAGCTGAAGTTGAGTACCCCTCCCGAATATCCTGAGCTTGCCCGCAAGATGAACATTCAAGGCGTGGCCCGCGTTCTTTTGACGGTGACGCCCGATGGCAGGGTGGTAGGAGTCAAGGAGCTCGGCGGCAATCCTGTCCTGGTGGCTGCGCTGGTCCAGGCGGTGAGGAAGTGGAAGTATGAGCCCTCCGACCGGGAGAGCGAGATTGAAGTCAGGTTCGAGTTCTCACAGGGCCGTTAAGCGTTCCTGCGCCACGTTCCAGCATTCCTGTTTCTTGATATTCCGGTCCAGCATCCGTATGCCGCGGGCAGTTGCGGTACAATCAAAGCATTCCTGGCAGATTTGAGGAGCCAAGATAAGCACCGGCCAAGGACCAGGAATTTCCCCGATGGCAACGGACGATTTAATACAGCGCGTACGTTCAGTGGTGGCGAAGAACAAGGGCATTCCCGAGGATGCCGTCTCGCTGGACTCCACGTTTGCCGATCTCGGCATGGATTCACTGGATGCCGTGAACCTGCTGTTTGCGCTGGAAGAGGAGTTTGACGTCTCCATTCCCGACCACGAAGCCCGGACCATCAACTCAGTGCGGGGCATGGTGAACGGAGTGGAAACGTTGCTGCAACAAAAATCCGCTGACACGGGCACTTCAGGTTGACCAATTCAATGCATCGCGTCGCCATCACCGGCCTGGGCGTCATCTGCGCGCTGGGAAAGAATACAAAAGAGTTCTGGAGCTCGCTCCAGCAGGGGAAAGTGGGCATTGCCCCGATTACGGCGATTGACCGCTCCTGCCTGCGTTTTCAAAACGGCGCCGAGGTGCGTGACTACAATCCCCACGATTACTTCCAGCCCAAGCAGGCCGACCTGATGGACCGCTTTGCTCAGTTTGCCGTGATCGCGGCGAAGGAAGCCGTGAAAGATGCCGGACTGGAGTTGACCCCCGAAATTTGCTCTGCCACGGCGGTGATTACCGGCGCCTGCGTCGGCGGACAAAGCTCAGAAGATCAGGGCTTCTATGATATTTATCGTGCCAACCGCAACCGCGTTCATCCCATGACCATCCCGAAAACGATGGCGAATGCGGGCGCCAGCCTGATCTGCATGGAGCTGGGAATAACCGGCGCGGCGTTCACGATTTCAACCGCGTGCTCTTCGGCCGCGCATGCCGTGGGGCTGGGGTATTCGATGGTCGCCTCTGGAGCGGCGCCTGTGGCCCTGGTAGGCGGAAGCGAAGCACCTTTCAGCCTGGGACTGCTCAAAGCCTGGGAGGCCCTCCGCGTGGTTTCGCCCGGCACCTGCCGTCCATTTTCCAAGGACCGGAGCGGGATGATCCTGGGCGAAGGCGGCGCTATGCTGGTGCTGGAGCCGATGGAAAGCGCGAAGGCGCGGGGCGTCCGTATTTACGGCGAAGTTGCCGGTTTCGGCATGTCGTCAGACGCGTGCCATATCACGCACCCTTCCCCGGATGGAGCTGCCGCCGCAATGCAGCGCGCGTTGTCGCACGCCGGCGTAGCGCCGGAACAGGTTGGCTACATCAACGCGCACGGCACGGGAACCGAAGTGAATGACTCGACCGAGACCGCAGCCATCCGCAAGGTTTTTGGGGCGCACGCGGACAAGCTGGCAGTGAGCTCGACCAAGTCCATGCATGGCCACACGCTCGGGGCGGCAGGAGCGCTGGAAGCCGCGGCCGCAGTGCTGGCGCTGCGTGACGGCATTCTCCCACCTACGGCGAACTTCACGACGCCGGATCCCGCCTGCAATCTGGATGTAATACCGAACGAAGCACGGAAAACTCAGGTCGAGTGCTGTCTTTCGAATTCCTTTGCCTTTGGCGGCCTGAACGCAGCACTGGTCTTCAAGAGCGCGTAAAGCGAAGCCGCCGCACCAGGCTAAAGAGCGTCCCGCCAGGTCCTTTCGCCTCTCGTCACACTCCGGATGTGACATCACACTTTCGGGACCAGTTTGTCAACAAAAAGGACTATGCTGACCGGCGGGTAATCAGTGAAACACACGCGAATCGTCGTAACACATTACGGCGGGCCCGATGCGCTACAGGTGCTTCAAGAGGAGTGTCCGGAGCCAAAGCGTGGTGAGGTGCGCGTTCGGGTGCTGGCGGCAGGCGTCGCCCTGCCCGATGTAATGATGCGCGAAGGATTTCATCCAGAAACCCCAACCGTGCCTTTTACGCCGGGATGGGACCTGGTTGGCGTGGTCGACAAGGTTGGAGCCGGCGTCTCTGGAGCGCAAGCAGGTCAAATGATCGCGGCGCTGCCGATCAGCGGCGCATATACGGAATACATCTGCCTGCCGCAGCGGGAACTGGTCCCCGTTCCGCCGGGTCTGGACCCGGCTGAAGCCGTCAGCCTGATTTTGAACTACATCACCGCCTACCAGATGATGCACCGTTCCGCCAAAGTCAAACCGGGACAACGCGCGCTGATTCACGGCGCGGCAGGCGGCGTGGGGTCGGCGCTGTTGCAGCTTGGACGGCTCGTTGGCCTGGAGATGTATGGCACATGTTCGTCGCAAAGCGCAGCGGCCGTAGCAGGCATGGGCGGCATTCCAATCGACTACCGGAATCTCGATTTCGTGAAGGAAATTCTGCGGCTCACGGGCGAAGGCGTGGATGTGGTTTTCGATGGGATTGGCGGTAGTCATGTCTGGCGATCGCGCGCGGCGCTCCGTCGCGGCGGCAGAGCGGTGGTCTATGGATTTACGGGTTCGCTGAGCGGCGGGCGATCAGCATCAGGCACTTCGGGCGGCCGTCATCGCTTCCGCGAAGCCGCCGGCCTGGGCCGGTATGTTATCGGCAGCTGGCTTCTGCCGGGCCGCAAGCGCCTGGTCCCTTACAGCATTCAATGGCTGAAGCGCGTGCGACCGGCGCTCTTCCGCCAGGACCTGGAAGCGCTGCTGGAACTGCTGCGCCAGAAAAAGATCAGGCCGATTGTGGCGCAGCGGCTGCCTCTTTCCGAAGCTAGACGCGCCCATGAGCTGCTGGGACGCGGCGGCATCACCGGCAAGATCGTGCTGCTGCCGAACGCGGCGCCGGCCGCACAAGGCGCGGCCTGACTCCTTAGCCGGTCACCTTTCTTATGAGCGCGCGGCCGAGAAAGCGCATCTTGTCGCGAAATGGGAAGCTTCCGACCACGGTCTTGACCACTCCCTGGGTGAAGCGAGTTCGCTTGGAGTAATCGATGCGGACGTCGACAATGGCCGGGCGACCGGAACCTGCGGTCAGCGCCTGAGAAAGAGCGCCGGCAATCTGGCCATTGTTTTCCATGGCGATGTAGCGCGCTCCGACCGCATCGGCAATGCCCTGAAGGCGCAGTTCGCCCAGCGTAGTGCAGGTTTTGCGATTGTAGGGGATCTCCTGCCCCTGGGAAATCTGGCTCAATTCGCCGTCATTGAAAATGAAATAGGCGATCTCCAGCCCCAGCGTAACAGCGGTAATGGTCTCGAGGCCGGTCATCAGGAAGGCGCCATCGCCCACGATACTCACCACCTGCCGTTCGGGATTGGCTAATTTGGAGCCGACAGCGGCAGGCACGGCGTAGCCCATGGAATTGAAATCAGTGGGCGAAACAAAGCAGCGCGGATGGCGGACCTCAAACAGTTCGGCCGCAAGAAAGGTATGGTTGCCGTCATCGACGGTCATGATCGCGTCACCGCGAAGTTGCCGGCGCAACTCGGCGAAGAACAGTGCGGGATTGACGCGATCAGTGCTGTGGCGGCTCCATTCTTCGCGATACGCGCTCTTGTCCCGGGCAATGGCAGCTTCGACTTTGCGGCGACGGTCGGCGTTGTTGAGCTTTTGCGCCTGGAGGCGAGCCAGCAGTTCCGGCACGATCACGCGGGAGTCGCCGACCAAGGCAACGCGGGCAGGAAAATTGCGGCCGATGGCTTCCGGCGAGATATCAATGTGGATGAGGTCTTCAGGAACAGGGCAGCCGAAGCTTCCGGTGGGGATCTCGCCGAAGCTGACGCCGATGGCCAGCAGGCAATCGCACTTGGCGAATGCATTTTCCGCGGCCGGCACTGCGGCACGGCTGAATCCCATGCCGGCATGCAGCGGATGATTGCCAGGGAAGGCCGAAAGCCCCTGCAAAGTGGTGGAAACGGGCGCTCCAAGAATTTCAGCAATTTGCGCTACTGAATCGGAAACGTCGACTGCTCCCCAACCGGCAAAGATACCCGGCGAGCGGGCGGCTGAGAGCAGCTGCACGGCCTGGCTCAGCTCGCGATCGCAAGTGAGCGGTTCAGGCGCATATGCGGTGAACGCGGGAACACCCTCGACCGGCCCGCTGAACAACTGGAGATTCACTGGAACCTCAACCAGAACGGGCCCCGGCACGCCGCTTACGGCGGTGCGATAGGCCTCAAAGATGACGGGAACGATCTCATGATGTTCTTTCACCTGCCATGAGCGCTTCACGATTCCGTCGACGAGCCGCTGCTGGTCGATGCCGTGCAGCTGAAAGCCAAACGGAACGTCAGTGCGCGGACCGCCGGTGATCACCAGCAGAGGAATGCCATCGAGATAGGATTCGCCGATCCCGCTCATCGCATGTGTGACGCCCGCCGCAGGGACAATTACGAGGCAGCCAATTTCTCCAGCAGAGGTGCGGCTGATGGCATCGGCAGCAAAAGCGCCGCAGCACTCATGTGTTGGGAGAACAGGTCGTACCTTCTCTGACCGGCTCAGTTCGTCATAAAGCTCGGTGGTGTGGACGCCGGGAATGCCGAATGTATGCGAGACCGGCAGCTGCTCCAGCGCGTAGCGGACGAGCCATGCGCCGGTGCGATGTCCGCCGATGCGAACGCGAGCCGCGCCGGTTTGAGTTCCACTGGCCATGTTTATGCTCCTATGCTACGCCCGGCGACGCGTCCGGTGAGAACGCAACTGCCCAGAAACGTGCCTTCCAGCGAGCCTTTGCCGTGAATGCCGCCGCCGCCGAAGCCTGCAGCTTCGCCCACGGCATATAAACCGGGAATCGTCTGGCCATCCGCGACGCGCAGCACGCGGCATTCAAGATCAGTCTGGATTCCGCCCAGACTCTTGCGGGCAAGGATAAATTCGCGAATCGCCATCAACGGGCGGGCTTTGGGATCCAGAATTGGCTGGAAGTTGCAGGTGCGCACGCGATCTCCGCGGTAGGCGCGGAAGTTGGCGATGCGGCGGAGCTGGTCATCATTGTGATAAGCCGGTCCGCGGGCAATCATCTCATCCCAACCGTTGATGGTCGAGCGCATGCGCTCGCGGTCGAGACGCAAGCCGTAGAGGTTTTTGGCGTCCATCCGCTCCATGAGTTCGTCGAGCGTATCGGCGACGACGAAATCTTCCGGACATTCATGCGCCAGCCGTTCCACCAGCTGCTTGTTGCCGAAGAGAACACCCTTCGCAAGCGCCCATCGCTGCTTATGCCGAAATGCAGTCATGTAGTCGTGTCCGGAGACGGCCAGCTCGCGCAGCGCGATCTTCCAGTTCATGACCTGCCATGAGTATTGTCCGGGCTGGCGCAGAACGCTTTCGACCAGATGGCGCGTGTCGCCATACACGGGCATGGGGCCGGGTGTCATGATGCGCTCGCCGCGCGCATTGAACCACAAGGCGGAGCGCGGAGGCACCAGGCTAAGACCGTCGTCCGGGCGTCGCTGCTCCGGATGATGGACGCCGGCGGCATAGTGCCAGTGAAGATCGAGGTGAGTGACTGAGCCGCCAAGTTCGGCGACTCGATCGTGCAGAAGCCCGTCGCCGTACATGTGCGCGCCGTTCAGAAGCTTCTCCGGCGGGCTGCCCCAGGGCTTGTACCAGTTGGCGCGCAGGCGGCTCAGATCGCCGCCGCAGATGCCACCCGAGGCGATGACCACGTGCTCCGCGGAAACTTTGATATCTGTACCGGATTCCATGCTGCGGCCGCGAATGCCGGCGGCGCGCCCGTTGACGCTTTCAATGCCGGAAACTTCCGTATCGAAGAGCAGCTCGAGCTTCTGGCGCTGTGGGTGCCTTTCCAGCGCGTGCAGCAGGCGGTCGATGATCTCGTAGCCGGTCCCCCACGTGATATGCCAGCGCGGAACCGTGTTGCCCGGGCCATAGACGCCGCGCTCCGCCCAGTTCACCAGCGGCAGAAACTTGATGCCCTTGCCGTTCAGAAATTCAAAAATGTCTTCACGCGAGTGCTCGCAATAAAACTTTCCCCAACGGCGAGGCCAGTCGTCAGCGGGTTCGTAATCGGCCACGCTCTGCCAGTCGCGCCAGGCCAGCTCCGGAGAGTCCTTGATGCCCAGCCGGCGCTGGTGAGGTGTGCCGATCATGTGCACGCCGCCGAAGGACTGCTTCGCCAGGCCGCCGAAATTTTCGCGCTTGTCTTTGTCGATCAGCAGGACGCGGCGCCCCGCACTGAGCAGCTCGTGAGCTGTGACAATCCCAGCCAGCCCACCGCCGGCGATCACGACCTCGGTTTGGAATTCCCGCTTCGACATACAAGAGCCTTGCCGACGTGTTGCGATCCTGCACAGAGCAGCTATTGATCGGATTGTTGCTGGTTTCGGGGTATTTTAACTTCGCGGATCGGGAAAAAACATCTCTGAGGTCGCGGACCTAAAATCCTGCCGGTCAGAGTTCTTTTTTGGGACGCGACGTGTAACACCCTGACCGCGCCGCGCACTATCAGCCATAGCAAAACTTAGGGAGAAAAGCCAAGCCGTAGCGCGGCCGCACCGGGGTTCGCTGGGAAGGGCGTTAAAACAGGCAATGAAATACCAGCCGATCCTACCTGGGATGAAATGACGCCCTACCCGCAACGGAGAATGCAGCCGCTCACGCAATCCTTAAAGGCTGATGGGTGGGCCTGGTCGGGATTGAACGTAGGTAGGGTATTGATAATAAGTAAGTTATTGTTTCTTCCGTATCTCCCAAAGGCCCAAAATGCCTAGTCTGCCGGATCAGTTGTACGATTTGTATACGGTGAACAACTTTTAAAGCCGCCCTCACTAAACCACTCCATGGCTTTTCACTCTTGCGCAACGACGCTGCGACCATAGTCCACATAGCTGCCTCCGTCTGGTCGTTGCAAGGCCTACCTATCGCCGAATCTTAGACTCCAAGTACTCGAAAGAGTAATCGTAAGAATCTGATAATGGAAACTGGAGCCAACAAACCGCAGGCGCTTTTACGTTCTGAATAGCGAGTCCGCTTCTTTATTCCATGTGATAGCCGAGACTTGAAATTGCGCCCATGTCGGACGGTGTTATCAGATGGCCCGACCAATCTAGCTGCCGACAAAAGATGTGGACAACGTCAGTCCAGGTGATTCTTACGTTTAGTATTGTGCGCTGAACCACGCCTTAAGCTAAGAAGCTTTAAGATGAGGAACTCTGGATTGACAAATCTTCCAATTCACTATAGGTTTTAGCTGCCCGATGATAGCCTCCGTTCTCCAACGAAAGTGAGGGCCCGGAAATGGTGCGACCGACCCTAGTCCCCTGGGCGAGGCTTGTTCCGCTTGGTCTTCTCGTCTCTCTTCTATCTAGCAGCCGGGTGTTGGCTCACGCTCCCACCGCGCGAAATGAACTACACCATGGCATAGCCAAGCCGCTGCGTGAATTGGCGGTGAATCCTCCAGCCATGCCATCAGCGATCCGCCCGGCGGACGAACTGGAGATGCTTGCGTTGACACCGGGTTGCAAGAACATGGAAAGTGGAGGTCAAGGGCGTGACTAACCGGAACAAGAATCTGCAATTCGCCTATACCCTGGCGATCGGGATCATTCTTCTGCTGTGTCCGAATCGCGCTTTCGCGACCAACGATGAGAACCATATTCAGGAGATCATGGCCGGCGTCAATGGCAACTCCAAAATCCAATTCATCGTCATCAAGCAGGAGGGGGGCGGCAACTTATGGGGCCCGCAGGCTGGCGAGACTCAATCGCGGGTGATGCTGGTGTTCTTCGACGCCGCGGGAAGAGAAATTGGCAAGTTCAAATTTCCGCATAATGTGCCCGCCGATGCCAACCCGCAGTTAATTGCGACCCAGGACTTTGCGAACCTGCCTGGAGCACCGACTCCCGATTTCATTATGCCGCCACTCCTGAACCCCATTGGCGGGATGGTGTGCTTCACCAACAATCCCTTGAACCCCAACGCGTTTCCACGAACCGACTGCGTTGCCTACGGGAGTTTTCCTGCTGCCCAGACCGGAACTAACTCCGGCGGCTGCAACGGCGCCGTTGTAGCAGGTCCCCCGGCGGCCGCCCTTCCAATCATGAACACGGCGAGCCTGAAGCGGACCTCTACCTCTTGTGGTTCCGTCCCTAACTCCGATTTCGCGATCAACACGACACCCACACCGGTGAACGATGCCGGACAGACGCTCACCATCCCGGTGGCCAGCCAAGTCACCCAGGGCGACAATTTGTTCAATGGCGAGACTTTCCAGGGCAATGGGCGGACCTGCGGAACTTGTCACATTTCGACCCTGAACTTCGCGCTGCCGCCGAGCAACATCCAGTCGCGATTCAGTACTGTCTCCGCGACGTTCGATCCGCTGTTCATCGGCGAGACGAAGCCGTCCAGCTTCGATCCCGGCTTCGACTTTAATCTCAACACACTGGTTTTGACCGAGACGGTTCCGAGCGGCGCGCCATGCAGTGGGACGTTGCGGGGCATCATAACGAGTGGAAGCGGAGCGACAGCGGCTACAGCCAAGGTGCTGACGCAGGTTTCGCCGACAACGTATCTTGTCATGGGCGGCATGACCCCGGCCTTGTCCGGCACCGTGAGCGACAGCAACTCCTGCTCAGGAACCGTTCAGAGCATCACGGCAGGAAGCCTTGGCGCCATTGCAGGTTCGCCTACGCTCGGCCTGGAAGATCCGAAACGGATGAGGACGAGCGCGGATACGGTGAACTTCCCTCAAGGCCGTGGCCTCATCCTGGAAAACATTGACGGGTTTCCCCCGACTCCGCCCGTGTTTCGCAAGTCTCCCCATCTCCTGAACCTGAACCGAAGATTTGGCCCGTTTGGACTTAGCGGCAGCGTCGGCGACCTGCAATCGTTCGCGACGGGAGCCGTCACCCAGCACTTCCCGCGGACGCTGGCCCGGAACAGCGGTGGATCGAACCCGGATTTCCGGCTGCCGGCGCCTGATGAGCTGGCCGCCCTGGAAGCGTTCATGCGGGCGCAGGAGTTCCCGACAGGAACCGATCCGAATAAGTTCAATTTGAACCGGTTCGTCGTCACCGCCGCGCAACAGCGAGGTTTTAATGCCTTTTTCGGACCCGCCGCCTGCTCGCAATGCCACAACGGGCCGGTTCTCACCGACTCAGGGCTGTTCAACACGGGTGTGGTGAACCAGACCATCAACTCGGCTGCAGTGGACAATCTTCCCTGCGAGCCCAGCACAGCCTGCGGGACGCGTTTCTTCAGCGCCCGCCAGCTCTTCAACGTCGCCAACCTTGGTCCGTTCTTCCACGACGGCTCCGCAGCCACGTTGAAGGATGTGATCGCCTTCTATAATTCGTCTTTCTTCAACACCTCGCCAGGAGCGTCGTTTTCCGGCCAGATCAACACTTTCGCGATTAGTCCCACCGCGGCCGACGACATCGTAGCTTTCCTCGAAGGGATCAGCTTCAGTCCGTTTGCGCCCATCTTCGGTCCGGTTGGAACGGGTGTGACGATTACCGGCACGAACTTCACCGGAGCCACGGCCGTTTCGTTTAATGGAGTGGCGGCTACATTCACAGAGGGGCCCCCCGGGACGATCACGACAACAGTTCCCGCCGGAGCTACTACTGGCCCCATCACCGTTACCACGCCTGGCAGCGGGCCTTTGATCACCACGACCCGCTTTACGGTTACGCCGGGCATCACTTCCTTTGCGCCGCCTAGCGGTGTGAGTGGAACGGGTGTGACCATTACGGGCACGAACTTCACGGGGGCCACGGCCGTTTCGTTCAATGGAGCGGCGGCTACATTCACGGTGAGCAACTCCGGGACGATCACGACGACAGTTCCCGCCGCGGCTTCCACTGGCCCCATCAAAGTCACAACGCTGGATGGGACCGCGACCAGCGCTGCCAGCTTTACGTTTACGTCGCCCCCTTTTAGTCTGGGCGCCACGCCTTCTTCTCAGACCGTCTCCGCCGGCGCCATCGCGAGTTACACCGTAACTATCTCGCGGAATGTGGGTTTCACCGATACTTTGACCTTCAGTGTTGCCGGATTGCCGGCGGCGACTACGGCAGGTTTCAGCCCAAACCCGGCTTCTGGCAACTCTTCGACGATGACCCTGCTTACCACTGCCCGAGCCCAACTGGCGCCTTGGCCGACTCTGCGGCTTCCCCCGGCGAACTTCAGCGTCCGCACTTGGCCGCTGTGGGCCATCTGCCTGCTGGTAATGGTTCTGCTTGCTGTTTGGGACAGATCCAGGAGACATATTCCACGGTGGATCTTTGCGGCTGGCGCGTTCGCTGTGCTGCTTTTCATTGGCTGCGGCGGAGGTTCTGCTCCGCCACCGCCACCACCACCTCCCGGAACGCCGCCTGGAACCTTCACGATCACAGTGACTGCTACCAGCTCCAACTCCAGCGTACAGCCGGTAAGTATGCCAGTTACGCTGATCGTCAGGTGATGGCCGGCTGCAGGTGAGGAGCCATGGCGGCGTTGGTGCCGGAGGCTCCTCAACGAACGGGCGGTGGCGGACCTGGTCGGGTCGAACCGACGACCTTCCCGACAAGCCGGGATGCGCTCAAATCTGAATCGGAGAAAAAATGGTGGACCTGGTCGGGATCGAACCGACGACCTCTTCCATGCCATGGAAGCGCGCTCCCAACTGCGCCACAGGCCCACAAAGGTTGGCTGTTTCTATTCTCGCCGAGCGGGTGGGAATCGTCAATCAGCCGAGGAAGCACCGCTCGTCCCGGCAAACCCCGTATTTGCGATTTCATTGGAACTATTTGGAAGAATATACGTCTCTCATGAGGGGAATAACGATAGAATCGATGCAGCACCCCACTTGAAAGATCATGGCTTCCAGTACGCAGAACCAGACTGTCCCCTTTGATCCGAAAGCGGCCACAGCGGTGGCTGCGCCGCGGGCGAAGCGCCGCCGTGTGTCACTGAAAGAACCGACCATGATCGCGCTGGACACTCTGCGCGCGCACAAATTGCGCTCGTTCCTGACGCTGCTGGGCGTGATCCTTTCCGTCTCGACCCTGATTGTGGTGGTCTCCATGGTCCAGGGCGCGAATACGTACGTGGCCGAAAAAGTGGCGAACTTCGGCTCAAACGTGTTTCTGGTGATGCGCTTCCCGCTGATCACGAGCGCGGAGCAGTTCGTCAAGCTGTCGCGCACCAACAAAAACATTACCTTCGACGAGTATGAATACGTTCGCGACAACATGACGCTGGCTGATGCGGTGGGGCTCGAGGTGCGGCGGCTGGGAGTGGTCAAATACAAAACCGAGACGATCGAGGACATCGACGTGCGCGGCGTGACGGCGAACATGGGCGGGATCGACACCGAAGAGGCGGAGTTCGGCCGCTACATCGGCGAGGCGGACGATCTGCACCGGGCGAACGTGACCATGATCGGCGTGGACGTAGCCAAGCGCTTTTTTGCCGGGGTGGACCCGCTGGGTAAGTCGATTTACATCGACGGTGAAGCCTACGAGGTGGTGGGCGTGGCCAAGGAAGTGGGCAGCGCGTTTGGCCAGTCGCAGGACAGCTTTGTCTATATTCCGCTGCAGACCTGGCGCAAAGTGTACGGCAGCAACGTCTCCATGAACATCAACATCAAAGCGCTTTCCGCCGACCTGATGCAGCCGGCGGAAGATGAAGCCCGCATGCTGCTGCGCGCGCGCCGGCATCTGGCGATCAAACAGGACGACAATTTCGGCGTGGTGGAACCTTCGGCCATCATGGACCTGTACAACAATTTGACGGGCGGCCTGGCCACCGTTTCGATTGGCATTGTTTTTATTTTTTTGGTAATCGGCGGCATCGTGATCATGAATATTATGCTGGCCAGCGTCACCGAGCGCACACGTGAGATCGGAGTGCGCAAATCGCTGGGCGCGACGCGCCGCGATATCCTCTTGCAATTCCTGATCGAATCCGGAGTCATGGCCACCATTGGCGGAGTGTTCGGCGTGATTGTTGCGGCGGGCATCGCCTTTGCCATGGAACGCCTGACGCCGTTTCCCATGGACCTTCCCATTCGCTGGGTGATCATCGGCGTGGGCGTGGCAGCTGCGGTCGGAGTCTTCTTTGGCGTGTATCCGGCGTACAAGGCTTCCAAGCTGAATCCCATCGAAGCCCTGAGGTTTGAGACCTAGCCATGAAGCACAGCCACATGCTGCTGGAAGACGTCAAGATGGCGTTGGAAACCATCCGCACGCACAAAGTGCGCTCGGCCCTCACCGTGCTGGGCGTGGTGATTGGGACCGCGGTAGCGATCCTGGTTGCTTCGTTCATGCTCGGCGTGGAGCAGAACTTTCAGGACGCATTCAACGCATTTGGCGTGGACAATCTGTTTGTGCTGAAGTTCGAGCCCGGGATCCGCTTCGGACGTCTCAGTCCGGAAGAACGGACGCGCAAGCCGTTGACCTACGAAGACGGGGTCGCGGTAAGAGAGAGCCTGCCGGCGGTGAAGGACGTGGTCATCGAGGTGCTGTTTCGCATCGGCACAGGCCAGCAGCCGATCCGCATTGCGCGCTACAAAAACCACGAGCTTACCAACATTCTTTTTCGCGGCATGACCGCCAACTACTCAGAGGTAGTCAACGGCAACATGAAAGAAGGCCGCTACTATACCGACCAGGAAGACTTGCACCGGGAAGACGTGGTGGTGCTTGGGTTCGATGCCGCCAAGAGTCTTTTCCCGGATGAAAACGCTGTCGGCAAGCAGCTTCTGGTGGACGGTAATGCGTACACCGTGATCGGCGTGTTCGAGAAAAAGAAGAGCACGCTCAACCAGGCCGGGGACGTTGAGGTTTTCATTCCTTTCCGGACCTACCGCAAGCATTACCCCCAGGATGACGAGATCGCCTTAATCGCCCAGGCTTACCCGGGAAAGAAGAGTGTTGCGGAAGACCAGATCCGCGGACTGCTGCGCATGCGCCGCCGGGTGCCGCCGAACAAGCCGGACACCTTCGGCATCACCAGCGCCGAGCAGCTCAACACCCAGTTCCGTGACATCATGGCCGGCATTTTCAAGCTGGTGATCGCTCTGGTCTCGGTTGGACTGCTGGTGGGCGGGGTGGGCGTCATGAACATCATGCTGATGTCGGTGACCGAGCGGACGCGCGAGATTGGAGTGCGCAAGGCGATCGGAGCGCGCAAACGCGACATCAGTTTCCAGTTCGTCACCGAAGCGATGACTCTGACCGGGACAGGAGGCATTGTGGGAATCATTCTGGCGCTGGGAATCAGCTTCCTGCTCAAGATGGTCCACTTCCCTACTTCTGTGCCGGTGTGGGCGGTATTGTTGGCCTTCGCGGTGTCGGCCAGTGTCGGGTTATTCTTCGGAATTTACCCGGCGGTCAAGGCTGCCAGGCTCGATCCCGTGATTGCGCTGCGGTACGAATAGGCTTGTTTCCGAAGTCCCGAACCCGCGCCTCTGGCGGGTGAGGGATCCCTACCCTGACCTTACTGTTGACGCGAACCAGTTAGCTTTATCGCGCTGCAATCGCAAACGACTGTCTTTCCACCCAAAGATTGTGGTGACTATAGGGATCCCTCCCCTTCGGCAAGCTCAGGGTCGGGACTTCGGACATCTTCCTTCACAAACCCATACGGGCAGTGTCTGCACCCTGAGCGGCAGCAGTAGCCGCGTTTGAGAAGAAATTTTGCGGTGAAGACCCAGTTGCCGTTTTCCAGGTAGTAGTCTTCGCCTTCGACGAGTTCGTCCGCGTCACTCATTGCCGGGTCGCTATGTTGATCGGCTGGATTTCCGGCGTTTCTACCAGAGCGCCATCGCGGAAGCTGACGTATTTGCCGGAGATGGCGGGCACGCGGTCGCCAGGAACGACGATCCCCGCCAGGTTCAGGGGGTCGGCGGCGGAGATGGTGATCGTCTCGCCGCTGAGAGGGATGCTCTTCATGGCGCGCAGGGACTCGACGGCAATCGGCAAAGCAAACTGCTCGCCGATGAAGCCGGAGATGAAGCGTCCGCCGCGAATTTCGCCGCGGTCTTCCAGCCGGCGGAAGGTGATGAGCAGGTCACGCCAGCGCGGCAGCATGCTCTCGCGGGCCAACAGCTCGCGGAAGACTACGCCGTAGCGCTCCAGCAGCACGCGGCAGACGGACTCCAGCGCCTTGTTGCCGTCGTCGCCTGACAAGGGATCCAGCAATGACCAGCGCCCGGCGCTGTGCCGCGGACGGTTGCTGCGCCCGCTTCCCTGCCCGGCGCGACGCCTGGGATCGATGAGCGCGCGCAAGTTGTCGAAGCCATCGGCCGTGACCAGGCCGGCAGCCACCAGCTCCCACAGCGCGGTCTCGATTTCCGACTTCAGCTTGCCCGTGCTGCGAACGATATCGGCAAAGAAGGAAGCGCCGCGGCTGCGCAGGAAGGCAAGCACCTCACGCGCCGCCGGCCCCAGGCCGCGCGCCTCCTGCTCGGCCTCATGATGCGCCGCATGCACGGTGGGCAACGCCATCCATTCAGCTTCATCGCGAACGAAGAAGGTGATGGGCGCAACGCTGGTGGGTACCACGCGTCGGCCGCTGCCGCTCGAATCTTCGAGCATCGCCGGATGCGGCGAGAGGCGGCCCCAGCCTATGGCGCCGGTCAGGCAGAGCTGGTCAAGGAATTTGGGATCGTAGTTGCCGATGCGTCGCCCGAGCACCTGGCGCTCCCACGCGCTGGCTGGGATCTCGAAGCCCTGGAGCTGGCGCAGGACCTGCAACGTGCCGTGTTCGTCGCGCGTCTGCGCACCGGGCGAGACGTGCTGCCAGCGGAAGAGCCAGCGCATGAAGGTCGCGGCCGTGACCGGCTCGATCTGCTTGCGCAGCGATCCCAGGGTAAGCCGGTGGATGCGCGCGAGCAGGCGCCGCTCACACCATTCAACGCCGGCAAGATCATCGGTTGAGCCGGTGTTCGTGCCCGGAGTGAAGTGCCCGCGCAGAATCAGGCCGGTGGCCTCGATGCGCAGCAGCGCTTTTTCGATTTCGGCCAGCGGCAGGTGCACGAGCTGAGCCAGTCCCGAAGCAGTTGCGGGGCCAAGATGCATGAGCCAGCCGGTGACCATCGCCTTGAGAGCGTCATCTGCGGGAGGAGCTTCGCCTTCGACTGCCGGAAGCTGGTCTTCAAATTGGGCGTTGGGGTAGATCGCGGTGAATGCTTTAACTTTTTCCGCTGAGACCCAGAATGCGTCGCCCGCAGGCGAGGGCACCTGCGCTCCAAGATTCTCTATAGGATTTTGGACCGCAGCCGCCTCCGGCTGCGCTGACAGACGTCCGGGGACTCGCGCTCTTGTCGCCCGATTCGACGCGCGCAGCTGCTCGAAATATCCATTCCATGCTTCGGCCGGCGGGCGGTGCTCGAAGGGCTCGAAATCTTCCGGCAAGGCGATCAGCGTGTGCAGCGCATCGGCCAGTTCGTCGGCGTCGCGAACGTCAGGCCAGGCGCCGGCGCGGACCTCGGCGATGGCCGCAGGATCCAGCGCGCCGACCTCTTGAAGTACCGATTCGGGGAGCGTGCGCCGCATTTCGACGGCGCGGGCGCGGCGCTCTTCAAGCGGCGCGTCGTCGAGATAGGCGTACGGATTGCTGTTCAGAATCTCATGCGAAAAGACCGAAGGCACTGGCGTGTCGACGGCAACGCACTTGATCTGGCCCGAGTTGATCTTGCGCAGCACGTCTTTCAGGCCTTCAAGATCGAGCGCCTCTTGAAAGATGTCTTTCATCACCTCGCGCACCAGCGGATGATCGGGCACGCGGATGGGCCCGTCGGCGTTCTCCTGGCATTGCGCCGCGTCGGGAAATACGGAGGAAAGCAGATCGGCGGAGCGGGTGCGCTGGACCTGCAGCGGGATTTTCTTGCCGTTCCAGTAACGCAGCAGGGCCAGAGCGCGGTTGGCGTCCCAGCGCCAGCGCGTCTCCAGTAATGGCGAAAGCAGCGCCGCCTGCTGCAAGACTTCTTTCACCGTGTTCTCATGCAGGAAATGAAAAACGTCGCCCAGCGGGAAGCTGTGCTGCTCGGCCAGCGCGATGTTCACGCCGTTATCGGTGGCCGCGGCCTGAAGTTCGAAGTTGAAGGAGACGCAAAAGCGCTTGCGCAGCGAGAGTCCCCAGGCCTTGTTGATGCGCGCGCCGAAGGGAGCATGGACAATCAGCTGCATGCCGCCGCCTTCGTCAAAGAAGCGCTCGGCGATGACCGTGTCTGAGGTAGGCACCGTGCCCAGGACGGCTCGGCCGGTCACAATGTATTCGATGGCCTGCTCGGCGCCGGAGTCGTCGAGACCGCACTCGTCTTTGAGCCACTGCACGGCGCTCTGCACCTCGGGCGATTTCTGGTTGACGAAGCCGGGAACGGTGTTCGGCGTGAGCTCGCTGATTTTGCGGCGAAGTTCGCCCAACTGATGCGAAAGCTCTTCCGTGCGACCCGGGGCTTCGCCCAGCCAGAAAGGAATCGAGGGCGGCGCGCCGTGCGCGTCTTCCACCAGGATGCGCCCCGCGGCTTCGACGCGGCGAATCCGCCAGCTCATGTTGCCCAGCAGGACAATATCGCCCTTGAGGCTCTCGACGGCGAAATCTTCATGCAGTGTGCCGACCACGGTCCCTTCCGGTTCAGCCACCACGGTGTACAGCGCGGTTTCAGGAATGGCGCCGCCATTCATGATGGCGATCATGCGCGAGCCGCGGCGCGCCTTCAGGCGCTTGTTCACGCGGTCGCGGAAGAGGTAGGCGCCAAAGCGCCCGCGCTGCGAGGCAATGCCCTCGGAAAGCATGGCCAGCAGGTCGTCATAGTCCTTGCGATCGAGTTCGCGATATGGGTAGGCGCGGCGGACAAGATCAAACAGCTCGTCTTCATTCCACTCTTCGGCCGAGCAGATGGCGACGATCTGCTGCGCCAGCACGTCCAGCGGCGCTTCAGGGATGATCAGGCGATCGAGTTCGCCCTGGTGAATGGAGCGTACCAGCGCCGCGCATTCCAGCAGCTCATCGCGCGTGGTGACAAAGAAGCGGCCTTTGGGAACGGCGCCGCGCCAGTGTCCAGCGCGGCCAAAGCGCTGCAGTGAGACCGCAATCGAGCGCGGCGAGCCGATGTGGATGGCGAGATCGACATGGCCGATATCAATTCCCAACTCGAGCGATGCAGTGGCAACCAGGGCCTTCAACTCGCCGTTTTTCAATTTGGTCTCGGCTTCCAGGCGCAGCTTGCGCGCCAGGCTGCCGTGGTGCGCGCCCACGACGGCCTCACCCAGGCGCTCAGCCAGATTGAAGGCCACGCGCTCGGCCAGGCGGCGCGTGTTTACGAAAACCAGCGTCGATTTATGCTGCTGCACGAGCTGCGCGATGCGGTCGTAAACCTCGTCCCAGAGTTCGTTGCTGGCAACCGGCCCCAGCTCCTGCCCCGGGACCTCGATGGCCAGGTCCATCGTGCGCTTGTGGCCGACGTTCACTACCACAGGATCAGGCCGGCCATTTCCGGTGAGGAAGTGCGCTACGGTTTCAATCGGCTTCTGCGTGGCGGAAAGACCGATGCGCGTGGGGCGGGTGCCCGTGAGCGCGTCCAACCGCTCCAGCGAAAGAGTCAGGTGTGCGCCGCGCTTGTCGTCGGCTACGGCGTGAATTTCATCGACGATCACGGTGTTCACTTCGCTCAAAATGCCGCGACTGCGCTGGGCGGTGAGCAGAATGTAGAGCGACTCCGGCGTGGTGACCAGGATGTGGGGCGGCCGGCGGAGCATCTTCGCGCGCTCATGGCTCAGAGTATCGCCGGTGCGCACCGCAGTGCGGATTTCCGGCATGAGCAGCCCTTTTTCGCCGGCCAGCGCGGTGATCTCACCCAGAGGCCCTTCCAGATTTTTTTGAATATCGTTGCCCAGCGCCTTGAGCGGTGAGACGTAGAGGATCTCCGTCCGGTCGGTAAGGCTGCCATTCAAGGCCTTGCGCACCAGGCGATCGATACAGATCAAAAATGCAGCCAGCGTCTTGCCCGACCCGGTGGGCGCGGAGATCAGCGTGGTACGGCCTTCAAGGATATGCGGCCAGCCCTGCTCCTGCGGCTCGGTAGGCGTCCCGAATTTGCGGATGAACCATTCCTGGACAAGCGGGTGCGCCCAGGCAAGGGATTCGGGTACGCGGGAGTGCATCAGCGGATTATAACAGTTTCGTTAAAGATTCGCCAAACTGCGCGGCGTGTGCACTCTTGAGCGGCCCGATTTCAGCCCGGGGTAGTGATCCGATCAAAGGCATTTTTCTGTTCTATTGCAACGAGTTACGTGTCCTAACGGATTGAACGCGCCAAATACAAAAGGCAGGCATGTACTCAGGTAACTATACGAGTTGAGCTGATCCGGCATCATACTGCTTACGCCACTCTTCCGGTCGTAGTAGCCAAGTCACTGCCACTTCTTCCGATGTCTAGAAGTCCTTAAATTGAAAGGGTGGAATTAGACAATGGAAGATTTCTCTGATCGAGTTGTACGTCTTTCGCAAGACTTGCGAGCGTTTCAGTTAGAACTGCAGCGTAAGAGCTTGTCGCGCTCCAGCGCGGCCGACCAGGACTGTTTACTCGACAACGTTCTGGAAGCCGGCGTGGGGCAAGACCTGAAGAGAACTGTTGACCTCCTCAGCCAATTCCTTTGGTGCTACATCGATGCTGCCGCGGACAGCAACACAGATGCAGACGTCGATTATGCGCGGCAAAGCTCGCGGCTGGGGCAGATCACCGGGATCCTTCGCCAGTTGCACCATTCATCCTGTCCATTAAAGGATTCGCTCGCTTTTGTGGAGCACACAGCGATGACGCTTACCAGTCACGTTGAGGTGCCAAGCCGCCAGGAAAGACTCTCTCTGGGGAAGAGCGCGTAAATCCAGTCCGCTTTCGCTCCAGCCGGGCTGAGGTGGACCAACTTAGGCGATAGCGGATGCGCCGGAGGGGGCGCAGCCGCTGGCTGCCATCCATCCTGCCGGCTATTTGTCCTCTTCAATTTCAAAGACGTGCAGTGTGTGCGTCTTCGCATCGACGGTGCCGGAGGCCTTCACCTTGAGACCGGCAAAAATCTCGGCTTTCATCTGATCGTCGAGGCGGTAAATGTCCTTCTTGACCACCAGCACGTAGCTCCCGCCCATATCTTTCACGCAATGCACGGTGCAGCTTTTTTCATCGTGAGCGCTCTGGACGCCGCGCTTGATCATCCAGTCATGGGAGTGGCTCTCAGAATGCACGTTGTAGGCGCACTGGCTGTCCACGATTGAGCCCTGCAAGGTGACGGTGGAATCCCTGGGCTTGTCTTTGCCCAGCGCGAAGGCCGCCAGCAGCGGCAGTAGAAGCAGTATTGCTGTTCTTGCTCTGTAATTCATCGCTTTCTCCGCTAAGAGTTTTTAGACTTCCCGCTTGTGTTTACGGCAGGACCAGAAACTTCATGCGCATGCCTTCATGATCTTCACTGCAAATAACGGTGCACAGGACTTCGTACTCGCCGGGCTCGGCAGGCGCGGTCAGAGTGAATTCCTGGGTGCCGGGCCTGAGTTCCAGGTCCCAGCCGGCGACCTTGGCGTGATCTTTGCGGCGCAGCAGGGTGAAGCCGTGCACCGTGCCGTCACGGTTCCAGGTCTTGCCCTTGCGCGCGCTGATTCTAAGCGTGATCTGCTCTCCGGCCTTCACCGCGATCTCAGGATTGCTCTTGCCGTCGATCTTGAAGTGACTGTCCCTATCGGCCAGTACCTCGATCACCCGCGGCTGCGCCGGTGCGGACCGCGCGAAGGCAAGAGCGAAGAGCGCAGACGCGGCAAATCTGAAAATCGAATTGAGCGGCGTCATGCGCACGGCTACTCCGTCATGTAGCGCAGGACCAGGCGCATGTCTTCATCGGTGATATTGGCGCGCACGCGCATGTGGCGAACGATGGTGGACATCATGCGCGGAGCAAACTTCGGCGGCGCCAGATGGCAGCGGGCGCAGTTGGACCGAAAACGCTTTTCGCCTTCCAGATGAAGGTTCTCATCCTGCGTGGAGCCGGACGAGGCGGCCGGAGCGGAAGAATCTTTGGTGTTCTTTGGCGCGGTGCCCGCCCAGGTCACAGAGGCTAGAGCCAGCAGCGTGCCCATCGTCAGGAGCGCCGCGGAGATTCGCGATCGAGTCTTCATAGTGTTCCCCCTGCGGGACCGAGCGGCATCACGAAGCGCCAGGTCATCCCGACGGTCCACAAATTGGCGTTGTTGCCCTGAATGAACTGGCGGCTGTAACTGGCGGAGGCGCGCACGTCAGTGCGGAAGTAGTAGTTCAGGCCGAAGTCACCCTGCCGGGCGTCTTTGCCCAGGGCGCCCAGCCTGGCCACCTGTTTTGCCGTCAATTTAGGGTCGGCGAAGAATTGCTGCGCGCGGCCCACCAGCTCCAGCTTGCGCAGATACGAAATCTGGCTGAGGCGATAGGCGGATTCAATCCAATATCCGCTGCCCTTCAGGCCGGAAGATCGCACATATTCCGAGCGCACGGCCAAAGGTGCGCGGTTGGGCTGCCATACGAAGAAGAAGCCGGATGAGTGCGGCCGGTCAGCCTGCAAGACCTGTTGAAACGATGCGCCGAGCTCCAGGCGCGGACCGGGCAGAAAGAAGCCGATGCGTCCGCCGGTGGAGCGATCAGTGGCGAGCAGGTGATGCGTGTTGTTGGCGGAAAAATAGAACGCGTAATTCAGGTTGATCTTTTCCGTCCCGGGAATGCCGCCGCGCAGCATGCCTCCCAGCGCCGAGCCGCTGATAACGGGAGCGCTCAGCGGCGTGAGCTGAAGATTGCGGATCCAGTTGGGGGCCAGCCGCTCGCCGTAGATGTTGAACGGCGTGATGAAGCGCCCGGCGGTGAACGTTACATAACGCGTGATGTAGTCGGCCTGCGCGTAGGCCAGGCCATAAGAGGCTTTGTTTTCGTAATAGGTGTCGTCCGGATCTTTGGAGAACGTCTCGGAATAGCTGCCTTTGCCTTCGAGCAGCCACTTATCACCCACGGGAACCAGCAGCAGCGGGCTGACGGAAGGCACGTCCTGGATCTGTCCGGCAAGAACTTTGGTGAAGTAAGCGGTGGAACCCGTAAGGATGGGAACGGCGCGGAAGCCTTCGTTGTCGGCGGCTCCGGCTGCTGAACCATCCTGGGCTTGCAGGGCGATCGCGAATGTAACGATGAGACCGAGAAGACCCGCTTGCGCGACTTTCCTGGGTCCAGAAACAAAACTGCAAATCATCTTTCACTTCCCCTTACCGACTGCAGTAGAGCGTATTCCCGGAAGGCCTACAGTTTTGCTGCAAAACGGTGCACAGGACAACGGTACACAGGTAACTTTAGGGAAGTGTTCCCAAATTGGAACTGGATTAACATTGCATCGCGTGGACGCATCCGGCGATTTTCGCGTCTTTGGTGCGGCGGAAACACTCGCTTTCATTGATCGGCCGAGGGGGAGCAGGCAAGCGGAAGAACCGGCCTTGAGGGGCCGCGCAAAAAGCTGCGTCGCGCATAACCCTTGCGAATCCAATGTGTAACACCCGCTCGAGAACACGGCGAGGATGCGCGCCGTTATATCATTAGGATTTGCCATATCCCGACTGAGAGGCCTGGAATGCCGCGTTACGAATACCGCAACCTTCAGCCGCTGCCGCTGGCGGAAAAGACTCTTCTCGAGTGGATCGAGAAGCTGGACCAGGAGTTCGCCAACCCTGACGTTGAACACCGCAGTATTGTGGTGCGAAACACGCTGCATGAGCTTTATCTGGGCCGGCCGTATGCCCATCCCGCGGCCAACGCCGCCCTGGCGGAGCAGGCGCTGGTGCACAGCTTTGATCCGCGGAATGCGACCCTGGAGCCGGAGTATTACGGTGATGTGGATGCGCAAAAATATGCCGAGCGCAAACCGCTGATCTGGTTCTGGATGTTGTTTGACCGCTCGCCGCTGGGGCTGAACCACTGGCTGGGGTATCGCGTGCGCGCCATGGTGGCCAAGCACGTACTGAAGCACATCGGAAAAAACGTGAAGATTTTTCACGGCGTGGAAGTCTCGTTCGGCTACAACCTGACGATCGAAGACAACTGCGTGATCCACAAATACGTGCTGCTGGACGACCGCGGCGAGATCGTGATCCATGAAGGCAGCTCGATTTCCGATTACGCCAACGTCTATTCGCACGACCACGATTTGAATGATGGGATGATTGTGACCAATCGCAAGACGGAGATCGGACCCAGGGCGCGGATCACCTATCATTCGACCGTGATGAGCGGGGTGCGGGTCCATGAACATGGGCTGCTGGGCTCGATTGGCGTCGCCACCCGTGACATTGATCCGTACACGATTGCCGTAGGTATTCCCGCCAAGCCGGTGAAGGTGAAGTCGATTGCGCCGCAGCAGAAGGCTGCGGGGGACAAAACCGGGACGTAAGCCAGCACTTAGCAATTAGCACAGCTAAAGCAGAGCGCAAGAGGTGTGGTGATAACATCGATATCGGCAGTTGCCCAAGGCGCTGGCCGCCGGTTTGCAAGCATGCCTTCAGCATGGGTCGGCTTTAGCGGGCTAACTACTAATTGCTAACTGCTTTTTGCCAACGCGAAACTGCTATTACCACCATAATGTCTGAGACTCCCAAAAATTCCCGTCTACGAGTCCTGAGCGGCATGCGGCCCACGGGCAAGCTGCACCTGGGCAACTACGTAGGCGCTCTGCAGAACTGGGTACGGCTCCAGCACAGCTATGACAGCTTCTTCTTCGTGGCCGATTGGCATGCCCTGACCACGGATTACGACGATACGTCGCGCCTGGCGGACAACACGCTGGAGGTGATTCTCGACTTTCTGGCGGCGGGGCTGGATCCGGAGAAGTGCGCGATCTTCGTGCAGTCGCACGTAAGGGAGCACGCGGAGTTGCATCTGCTGTTTTCCATGATTACGCCGCTGGGCTGGCTGGAGCGCGTCCCCACCTACAAAGAGCAGCAGCAGCAGATGCCCAACAAAGACCTGCACATGTACGGGTTTCTGGGATATCCGCTGTTGCAGTCGGCGGACATCCTTATATATAGGCCGGATTTTGTGCCGGTGGGCGAGGACCAGGTAGCGCACATCGAGCTGACGCGCGAGGTGGCACGACGGTTCAACCAGTTTTACAAATTTCAAGACAAGCCGGTCTTTCCGGAGCCGCAGCCTCTGCTCACGCCCACGCCCAAGCTGCTGGGGACGGACAAGCGGAAGATGTCAAAGTCATACGGAAACTCGATCCTGCTGAGCGACGAGGCGGCGGTGGTCGAGGAGAAAATCAAGAACAGCGTTACGGACCGGCCAAAGCTGACCGACAAAGGAAA
>DASTJB010000123.1:0-12827 GCA_035717005.1 Candidatus Angelobacter sp. | reverse complement strand
CTGCGGCAAAGGCATTTAACAACTGTCGAGCACCGTCTTATGTTGCGTCCGCGACCTTCGTCGCGGACGCAACACTTGTGGCACAACGGCGGACCGGGCTCTGACCCCTCAACGCTACACATGCGGTAAACAGGAGCAGATATGGCAAGTCTCAGAAGCATCGCGCCCGTCCTTGCGCTGACGCTGTTTTTGTCTTTGATGGGGTGCTCGAAAGGCGTCACCGGAATCTATGTTCACGACAAGAACAAACAGGAGTACCTGGAGCTAAAATCGGACTCCGCGTTCGTGGTTCACGGAATGGGTGGACAAAGCCTCTCCGGAAAGTACAAGGTTGAAGGCGAGGTAGTCACGCTGACTCTCGATCGCGGACCGGCAGTCAAAGCCAGGATCAACGGCTCAGTTTTCACGGATCCCGCGGGCGAGAGCTGGATCAAAGGCGAAAAGCCGTCCAACACTGCGGCGGCATCCGCCAACGGCTTTAGTGTCGACCCCGCGCGCCAGGCCGCAAATGAGTCCGCAGCGGCAAGCACCGTCCGCACCTTGAACACATCTGAAGTCACCTACGCCACCACGTATCCGGCCGCCGGTTACGCGCCTAAGCTTTCGGTATTGGGTCCTGGTGGCGCGAACTGCAGTTCTCCAAGTGCCGACCACGCCTGCCTGGTTGAGCAGGCCCTCGGGTGCGCTTCAGCCTCGTGCGTCAAGTACAACTATCGGTTCACCATCGTGAGCGGCTCTGCCGCGGCTCCGTTCGGCGACTACACGATTACAGCAACGCCCGCAGACTCCACGAGCGGTAAAAAGAACTTCTGTGCCAATGCTGACGCGATCATTCGTTTGCAAGTCGGCCCGCCTCTGGACAAACCATTAACCGCGAAGGAATGCGCCGGCTGGCCACCTATCCAGTAACAGCGTGTACACCCGCGTGACCCCCGTCAAAGCATCGCTCTCCGTCAAGCACGACATTTATATCTGCGCTTGCCGACGAGTGCATGCGCTATCGAGGGGTAGTTATGTGGTGGAAGGTTTGAGGCGGTCTCGCCATTCTGCTGTTCGTGATATGAGTGATTGCTGTGCTCCAGGGCTGGAGCAAAAGCACCATGACCGGGCGGGTGCTCGGCATCTCTTTTATTATCGCTTTGGGTTACGCGGCCCTCTGGGGTTTTCGCACTGTAGTTGGCCTGCAACACTGATGCAGGCGATCGAAAACTGTGTGTGCTCAAACGTCCTCAGGAACCCTCCTGGCCGGAGGGTGAATCCGTTTCCTAGGGATCGATCTGCACCAGGTCGATTGCTCTACCCACCACGTCAAGCTGGGTGATGCCGGTGGCAAGCTCGTCTGTGGTGGTATCGAAGATATCCAGCTCTCCGCCCTGCACAATGTAGATGACGTTGCGGTTTGAGATCGCTTGCATTCCGGTCACGTCAAAATTCTGCCGGAAGGAAGACTCCTGCGGAAATTTCACGCCCGGACTCCCGGTATTGAAAATGCTCAGGCATCCACGGACGGTGTTAGGCGCCGTACCCGGATCTACCGTGCAGCCGGTGGCGCCGACGTAAAGCCTGCCGTTGGCCAATGCCATCTTGCCGTGTTGCCCGTCAGTGATCGCAACCGGCGACGCTGCCGTGAGTGAACTGGTATTGACCACAGAGAGAGTTCCGCAGCGCGAAAGAGGACAAACAACGCCCCCAGGTAGGACCGGCGGAGTCCCCGCCACAAACAAGCTGGTTCCATTCAGCAAGCCGACGGTTGCTCCGGGCACGGCAACCGGAGTACCAACGGTGCCCGGCACCTGAGGCGCGTTGAACGCCCCGCTGAAATCGGCGAAAGCCACGCTGGCCGCCGTCCCACCACACTCAGCGCCGCAGTTCAGGATGAAGGCCTGGTTGTCACTCGATCCGAACACTGCCGTAATCGGCTGGTCAAGGTTTGGCGAGGTCACCTCGGCCGTGCCCTTGCTCGCTACATCGATGATAAAAAAGGAATGCGTATTGGGCGGCGCCTGCGACCGGGGGTCGGGGAACACCAGCAATTTGCTCCCGTTCGGACTCATCACCAACCGTGCCGCGGGGAGCCGGATTTTGTTGGGACTGACGGAGCCGTCCGCCGTGGTCGCAAACTGTACCGCGCCCAGATTGCGCTCTGCAGCAAAGGCGGTCTTGCCATCCGGAGTGATTGCGATATCTGTCGGTATGTCTTCCAGCACCGCGCTGAACGTCACCTGCTCTTTAGCGTTGTCGAAAATGGTGATGTCGGTTTGCGTGCTGTCCAGGGCCACCGTTTGTCCACCGGCCGTAATGATCTTGGTTGGGGCGCTGGCCCCGAAGTTCTTGGTGGTGAAGGTGTCTTTCTGTGCATCCAGAAGATTAATGGTGCCCGATTGCACGTTGGTAAGCAGGACGCGCTTCTTCAGTCCGCTGGGCTTAGGCTGGCTGGATGAACTGCTGGAGCCGCACCCCGCCGTCACTACGGCGAGAAGCACAGCCCAAGCTAATGAGACGTAACTATTTGCACGCATTCTGTATTAGACCGTTTCCGTTGGCGATGAAATCGCGATTATAACAGGAGCCACTTGCCGCCTGCCCGCCACGCTATTGCGGACAGTATTCTCCCTGCCGCTTTTAAGAACGTACGCGGCCGCGAATTTGTGCGGGAAATTTCGTTCCTGGTGGGCTGAACCGCCATGTTGCGACATCCAGTTCCGTCCCGGCCAACCGAGAATGACTCCCAGACTGCGCCTGCGGTATTCTTGATGGATACATGCCTGCCGATCTTTTAACCCGGCTGAAGCAGGGTCCCCTGCTTTGCGATGGTGCGATGGGCACCCTGCTCTATGCCAAGGGTGTCTTCATTAATAAGTGCTATGACGAGCTGAACCTTACCCAGCCGGACCTGGTACGGAATATCCACAACGAATACCTGAATGCTGGTGCAGAAATCATTGAGACCAATACATTTGGCGGCAACTCCTTCCGGCTGGTTCGTCATGGGCTCGAGGAGAAGGTCGCCGAAATCAACCGCCAGGGCGCGGAGCTGGCCCGCGAAGCCGCCGACGCCTTCAACCTGAAGAAAGCCGCCAACGTTCTGGTGGCTGGTTCGGTTGGCCCGCTGGGTATTCGCATCGAGCCACTTGGAAAAACTTCCCGTGAAGAGGCGCGCGCGTCTTTCCGCCAGCAGATTACGGCGCTAGTCGAAGGCGGCGTTGACGTGATCATGCTGGAAACTTTCGGATATCTCGAAGAGCTGCATCAGGCGATCCTTGCAGCGCGTGAGGTCTCGCCGGCCACGCCGGTGATCGCGCAGGTCACGATTGATGAAGACGGCAACTGTCTGGACGGCGCGAGCCCCGAAACCTTTACGGCGAAACTGGCCGACTGGGGCGCGGATGTGATCGGCTGCAACTGCAGCGTTGGGCCGGTGGCGATGCTTGAAGCCATCGAGCGCATCCGGCGTCTGACCGACAAGCCACTCTCCGCGCAGCCGAACGCCGGCATTCCCCGCAGCATCGAGGGCCGCAACATCTATCTGTGCTCGCCGGAATACATGGCCAGTTACGCGCGCAAATTCGTGAACGCAGGCGTGAACCTGGTTGGCGGATGCTGCGGCACCACGCCGGACCACATCAAGGCAATGAAGTCGGCCCTGCGCATGGCCGACGCCAAGGGTAAGACCACCGGCTTCCGCGTGATGACCGAGGCCAAGCGCGAATCCAGCATCACGCCTCCGCCCATGGCGCAACGCTCCAGCCTGGGCAAGAAACTGGCCGCCGGCGAGTTTGCTACGCTGGTGGAAATCGTTCCGCCCAAAGGCACCGAGTTCCACAAAGAAGTGGAAGGCGCAAAGTTCCTGAAAGCCGCGGGCATTGACGCCATCAATATCCCGGACAGTCCGCGCGCCTCCGCCCGCCTGAGTAACCAGGCGCTCTGTCTCCTGATCCAGCAACAGGCTGGGATCGAGACCGTTTTGCACTTCACCTGCCGCGATCGCAACGTCCTGAGCATGCAGTCAGAGCTGCTGGGCGCTTACGCTATGGGAATCCGCAACTTGATTTGCATCACCGGCGATCCGCCCAAGCTGGGCAACTATCCTGACGCCACCGCCGTCTTTGACGTGGATGCCATCGGCCTGGTGAACCTTGTGCACAACTTGAACTATGGACTGGATCTTGGTGGAAATCCGATCGGCTCCGGGACCAAGTTCATGATTGGCGTAGGCGCGAATCCTGGGATCGGGAACATTGACGAAGAAGTGCGGCGCTTCGAATATAAGGTGGAAGCCGGGGCTGATTTCGCTGTCACGCAGCCGGTATTCGATATCGCGCTGCTCGAACAGTTCCTCCGCCGCATCGACCACCACCGCATACCCGTGCTCGCGGGCATCTGGCCGCTGACCAGCGTGCGCAACGCCGAGTTCATGAAGAACGAGCTGCGCGTCTCCGTGCCTGATGCCATCATCGAGCGCATGGCGCGAGCTCCAAATGCCGATGCTGCCCGGGCTGAGGGTATCCTGATCGCCCGCGAGATGCTGCATCAGGTCCGCGGCCTGGTACAGGGAGCACAGGTAGCCGCTCCGCTGGGCCGGTACAGCTCCGCCATTGACGTGCTGGACGGCGTGGCCGGATCGGCAACCGTCGGCGTATGACCTGCGGCTGAATTTCATTCATTTTCCCGCGAAAAATATCCTGAGTAGCCTTTCTATATGGGGTTAAAATCAGGAATGGAGTTTCGGCTCTGTGCCCAAATTTGAGGATTGTCTTCAACGCCTGGAACAAATCGTCGATGAGCTCGAAAAAGGAAATGTCCCTCTTGAGCAGGCATTGAAGCTCTTTGAAGAAGGGCTGAAGCTTTCCACCTCCTGCCGCAAAGAGCTGGAGGAAGCCGAAGGCAAAGTCGAGATTCTCCTGCGACAAAACGGTAAGTTGCAGCCTGAGCCCTACGAAACGGCCGAACGGGCCCAGCCGATGGTCAAGAAGTAGTTCCTCACAGCCTGCGGGAGGCCCCGCAGCATTCGCGTCCAGGCGGAAGCAACAGCACAGCTGTTTTCGCACCAGCCCAAGAGGAAGTCCCCCATGAAACCGCTCAGTGTCGTTGTCGCTCAAAGCAACAGCAAGACTGCGGAAGTGCTGGCGAGATCTCTCAACAACCATTTCCGCGTGGTGCACGTGGCCGGCGATCTGGAGGAACTGCGGTACGCAATTCCCAAACACCGCGCTGACGTGGCGATTGTCGATCTGGAACTGGCTGCCCTCAGGGAGGTGCAGCAACTCAAACGCGAATTTGGCGCCACCCGCATCATCTGTACGCACCGGCTGGCGGACGAGAAAATGTGGTCCGACGCGCTCTCGGTCGGCGCCGCCGACTGCTGCTACGCCTCTGACGTTCGCGCCATCGTGCTGGCCGCCAGCGATACCAAGCCCGTATCCCACGCCCACGCGGCGTGAGAGTTCCTTCCCCTTCGCGAGCTCAGGGTCAAGGATTTCGCTTGGCGGCTCAGACGCCGCCAAGACAGCTCAAGTTGTTTGCTCCTCCCGTCGAAAAGGGAGCATCGCAAGATGCTCCCTTTTTTTCGGGGTCATCGGTAGATCGATCATCGGGCCATTCGCAAACCTCACTACGGATGAACACGGATACCAGTGGGGCCTCTCTCCGGTCCGTGTAAATCAGTGTTATCCGTGTAATCAGCGGTAAGGATTTGCCATCCCATTACGGCGATTACGCGCGATTACGGCGATCCGCGGGGCCCCGGCCGTGCCGTTTTTGCGTGGGCTGGGGTGGGATCCCGGCGATGTTTTATACTCATCTTTCATGCTGAAAGAGATCCTTGAGCAGGGGCAGCGCACCATTGATGCGGCCCTGGAGAAACTCCTGCCTGCAGTCAATGTGCGGCCTGACTCCATCCACAAGGCGATGCGGCACAGCGTGTTTGCCGGCGGCAAACGCCTGCGGCCGATCCTCTGCATGGAAGCCGCGCGCATGATCGCCGGCCAGGTTCCCGCGGGAATCGAAGACCTGGGGAGCGCACTGGAGATGCTGCATACCTACTCCCTCATCCACGACGATCTGCCTGCGCTTGACAATGACGATCTTCGCCGCGGCAAGCCTACCTGCCACGTCGTCTTTGGCGAAGCCATCGCCATTCTCGCGGGCGACGGCTTGCAGACACAAGCCTATGAAGTCCTGACCCGGCTGCAATGTCCGGCCGAAGCCCGAGTCAAGATCATCGAGGAGATTGCTCGCGGAACAGGGACAGTCGATGGCATGATCGGCGGACAGGTAAAAGACCTGGAGGCCGAGCGGCAAAAGCCCGACGCCGAGACCCTGGAGTACATTCATCGCGCCAAAACCGGCGCGCTGATTACCGCCAGCCTGGTCAGCGGCGGATTGTACGCCGGCGGCACTCCCACAGAAATTCAGCGCCTGCGCGACTTCGGACGCGCCGTGGGCCTGGCCTTTCAGATTGCCGATGACGTTCTGGACGTGACGCAGTCGTCCGAGCAACTGGGCAAGACTGCCGGCAAGGACATTGAGTCACAGAAGGCTACGTATCCCGCGCTGTTCGGGATTGATGAATCCCTGCGCCGGGCCGGCGCGCTGATCAGCTCGGGCTGCGCCGCCCTCGATTCATTTGGGCCGCGCGCGCAAACGCTTAAGGAATTGGCCCATTTTCTGGTCGAGCGAAAGAAATAACGTCTCGTGACTTAACTTCTATTCGTATCAGGGGTTTAAGGGATCCATGACCCTGCCGCGAAAATCACTTCTTGACTGTGACATCGCCGTGATAGTATTCCCACGCATATTTGTCCCTTATTTGGTGCAGGAACTTACCCTTAGCCGGTGGCGCGAGCCGCCGCATGAGCAGGCAAACTGTATTGCTGAACGTCGCAGAAACTCCGCCGGGGTGCGGTTGATGACTCCTGCTGTTTTCAACCCAAAATGATCCCGGCCAGCTCACAACAAATGAAAGGGAGACTCTACAAATGACGAAGACCGTGCGTTTACTGCTCATGGGCGCTGCCCTGACAGGATTTGTTGCCGGCCAGACCGCGTTCGCCCAGAACACCGGCGGAGATAAAGCTGCCGACAGCGGCAAGAAGGCCAGCAAGAGCAAGAAAGACAAACACGCCTGCAAAGGCCAGAACTCTTGCAAAGGCAAGGGTGGCTGCGGCTCAACCAAAGGCAAGAACGACTGCAAAGGCAAAGGTGAGTGTCGCACTGACGGCAAGCCGATGGAAAAAGGAAAGTAGTCTAAGCCTGCCGTAGCACTTAGAATGCCGGCGGCGCGGGCCGTCGCTTACCCAAGGGGAAAGTGAACCAATCCAACTTGTAATGTTGTCCGTACTTCAGAAGAAATTCGCCGGGCCTGGCTGGCGGCTCCCGCTGTCTTCAGCCAAACCGCTCCGGCCAACTTACTAATTAGGAAGGAGATTCACCAATGACGAAGTCCGTGCGTTTACTCCTGATGGGCGCTGCCCTGACAGGATTTATGGCTGGTCAAACCGTTCTCGCCCAGGATACCGGCGGCGATAAAGACAAAGCGGCTACCAGCGGCAAAAAAGCCAGCAAGAGCAAGAAAGACAAGCATGCCTGCAAAGGCCAGAACTCCTGCAAAGGCAAGGGTGGCTGCGGCTCAACCAAAGGCAAGAACGACTGCAAAGGCAAAGGGGAGTGCCGGACAGACGGCAAGCCCATGGCTCCAGAGGGCGACAAGAAGTAGCCACGAGTCCTCTCAGCTGCTGAAGAGGACTGGTGGATCGCCGCTGGTCCTCTATTTTGTTTTTCATTTTCAAAACATTTTGAATTTCCTCGCGTTCGTCATCACTGGCTTATGCCCGCAAATCGTTTTAACGGCTTCAAGGATTACGGCGTCGGCATTGGGCTGCGCATCCCCCACTACAACCACATTTTCGAAAAGAAGCCGGTCGTCGACTGGTTTGAGATCATCTCGGAAAACTTTATGGTGGAAGGCGGCCGGCCTCTCCATGTCCTCGACCAGATCCTGGAGCGCTATCGCGTCGTGCAGCACGGTGTTTCCATGTACTTTGGTTCGGCTGAACCGCTGAACCGCGAACACCTTCGCCGCCTGAAAAACCTGGTCCGCCGCACCAATACTCCATGGCTCACTGACCACCTCTGCTGGGGCTCGGTCGATGGCCGCTACTCGCACGATCTGCTGCCCATGCCGTACACCTTTGAGGCTGCGAAGCGCACGGCGGAGAAAGTCCGCGAGGCCCGCGACTTCCTGGAAGTGCCGATCTGCGTGGAAAATGTGAGCAGCTACGCCGAGTACCACGTATCGGAGATGACCGAGTGGCAGTTCCTGAATGAAGTGGTGGAGCGCGCCGACTGCGGCATCCTGCTCGACGTGAACAATATCTACGTCTCTTCCCGCAATCATGATTTCGATCCCTTTGAGTACCTGCGCAGCGTGCCCGGTGAGCGCGTCGCGCAAATCCATATTGCCGGCCACTCCACTTACGAAAAATACATTCTCGATACGCACGATCACCCGGTAATCGATCCCGTGTGGCAGCTTTATGCCAGGGCCATTGAACAGTTCGGCCCCACGGCCACGCTGCTGGAGTGGGATGACCGCATTCCGTCGTTCGATGAAGTGCATCGCGAGGCCCTGAAGGCAAAAAAATATATCCCTGCCAGTTCGGCGGTGGCGTCATGAGTGCGCGCGATATGAACCCCGTTCGAATGAATTTAGACCAGCTCCAGCGGGCCGTCTTCGACGTGATCCGCCAGCCCCTCACCGAAGACGAGCGCATGCGCGAGCAGACGCTCGACGGTCGCTCCACGCGCACCATCGCGGAAGGAATCATCAAACCCAATGACCGGCTCACGTCGGTCGAGCGCCTGGAAATCTATAATCGCGTTTACTGGTTCCGCATCCTCTCGTCGCTGGCTGACGATTTTCCCGGATTGCGCGCCGTTGTCGGTCAGGAAAAGTTCGATCAGATTATCCTGGCCTACCTCACTGAGCTGCCGTCCCAGTCTTTCACGCTGCGCGATCTTGGCTCTCGCCTGGAGAAGTGGCTGCGCGAGCATCCGGAATTCGTCCCCGGAAAGGAACGCATCGCGCTCGACATGGTGCGGCTGGAGTGGGCCGACATTGAGGCATTCGACGCCGCCGAATATCCCCGCCTGGCGCAGGAAGAACTTCAGGCGCTCGGAGAAGACCCGGTCTTCCAGCTCCAGCCAAATCTTTTTCTGCTCGATCTGGCCTATCCGGTCGACGATCTGCTGTTGGCCATCCGCAAAGACAGCGAAGAGGATGGCGAGCAGGAGAATGATATCTCCAGCAACATCGTGGTGATGGAACATCCAGACTCCGAAGCTCCGGCACGGAGCTACTCATTGCCCAAAGCCAAGAAGACTTACCTCGCGGTGCACCGGCAGGAAAACATCGTCTATTTCAAGCGGCTCAAGCCTGAGGCGTTTGCCCTGCTGAGTGCACTCAAGGAAGGCAAGCCGCTCTCACAGGCCATTGAATCTTCGGTGAACTGGTCAGGGAAAAAACTGGAGCGCGTGATGGAGCAGCTGCACGACTGGTTCGCCAACTGGTCCGGACTCGGCTGGTTCTGCCGCCCGCCTGAGCATGATTGAGCCGGCTCCGAAACTCTTCCGGCACCAGGACATCTCAGTTTGCGGGGCTGGAAAGGTCCTTCAGGGCAAAAACAACTTCGCGACAAAACGAGCATTCTTATGATCGCCAGATTAAGCGCTCTTTACCGCTGGTTTCTGAAAATAGCAAACCCGCTGCAATCGCCCGTCCTGCTGGTGCTGCGCATCGATTTCGGCTATCAGTTCTTTGAGGCCGGCAAAGCCAAGCTGGACGATATTCCGAAGGCGATCGAGAATTTTACCAACTGGGGCGTTCCGGCCCCGGCGTTCAATGCCTACTTCATCGGCTGGCTGGAGACGATCTGCGGCATCCTGCTCATCCTGGGGCTGGCTTCACGGCTGGTCGCTGTTCCTCTGGTCATCGACATGATCACGGCGTTTCTGGTGGCCGACAGAGACTCGATCAAATCGCTGTTTTCCGACCCCGACAAATTCTTCAACGCCGCGCCGCATAACCTGCTGTTCATCTCGCTGGTAATTCTTGCCTTCGGGCCGGGCAAACTCTCCATTGATGCATTGATCGCGGCCCGGCGCAGGAAGTCCGCGCCCGCCGCCGCAGCCACTTAGGCGCAGTCAAAAATGGTACGCTGAAACCATGCGGGTGGACCTCAGGCATCTTCTGCTTGGCGTGGTTTTCCTCGCGCCCTTGCTGACGACCGGAGGCACGCTGGAGCAGGACGTTGAGACGGCCACGCTGAGCGTCGCCGGCGGCGTAATTGAGGTCACTCTGCCGTCCGACTCCATGAAGCTCTCGCGCAATGAGCTGCTCGGCTGGGTGCGTGGCGCCGCCGAGGCGGTGGCAACGTACTACGGGCGCTTCCCTGTTCCGCATCTCACGTTGAAAATCCGCAGCGGGAATGGCGGCGGTATCCGTCATGGCGTCACCTATCCCACAGATGGCGGTCTCATCCTGATCAGCGTCGGCCGCGATGCCGACCTCGCCGCTACCAAGGACGACTGGGTACTGATCCACGAGATGATCCATCTCGCCTTTCCCTCCATGCCCGATGACCAGCATTGGATTGAAGAAGGGATTTCAACTTACGTAGAGCCTGTGGTGCGCGTGCGGGTGGGACTGATGCCGCTCGACGAACTGTGGCGGACCTTCATTCGCGACATGCCCAAGGGTGAGCCCGAATCGGGCGATGAAGGCCTGGACAACACTCATACCTGGGGCCGCACCTACTGGGGCGGCGCAATGTTCTGCCTGGTGGCTGACGTGCGCATCCGCGAACGCACCGGCAATCGCAAGAGCCTTCAGGATGCATTGCGCGGCATCATGAACGGCGGCGGAAATATCACTGAAGACTGGAACATCGAAAAAACGCTGGCGCTCGGCGATCATGCCACCGGCACGACCGTGCTTCGCGATCTCTACCGCCAGATGCGGGACAAGCCGGCGCCGGTCGACCTTGACCAGCTATGGAAAAAGCTGGGCGTCGCCTGGAAGGACGGGGCGGTTCAGTTCAACGACAAGGCGCCCGAAGCCAATATCCGCAAGGCGATGGCGGAGCCGCCGGGAGCCGCGCGCTCGCCGCGGTAAAACGCGATCGTTCTATAGTGACGCAGCATGCTACGTCTCTACGTCGGTGTTCTCGAGTCGGTCCAGCACTTCCGGGTCCGACGCAGCCGGTGGTTAGAGTTCGTAGCTGATCTTCCGATCACCAGATCACCCGATGACGGCGATTACCCGATCAATAATGGAACTTATACCTCACCTGCACCGCCACCATTCTCGGATCGCTCATGTGCGAGCCGCCGAAGGTATTGCTCAGGTCGATGAAGTATCTCTTGTCGGCAATGTTGGTCGCGGTAATCTTGGCGGACCAGTTCTCGCCGAACGAACGTCCCAGTGCCAGATCAACGGTGGCGTAGGCAGGCAGGTGGGCAGGACCATCGCCGTTGAGGAAGCCTGAGCCGGCGTAGACATTGCCGGAAAACCATGCCTGGTAGGGCAGCGTCGACGTGAAGCCGGTGCTCAAGGTTTGCCGCTGGTCATGATCGAGAAAGAAAAAGCTTGCCGCAGGCGGCGCAAAATCGGTCAAGCCGCCGGTGACCGTGCCCGATCCTTCCACTGATTGGTGCGAGTATGCGAGGTGCCAATCAACTTTCTTGAACAGCTTGGGCGAGCGTACTGTTGCTTCATAACCAACCACACGCACGCTCTGAATCGTGAGTGGGATAAACAAATTGGAATTGCCGATCGCGTCGTGATCGAAGAAGTTGTGCGCACCGGTGCGGAAATGATCGAAGTCAAGCACCCAGCCTCGCACGGGGATGGTCAGGCCGAGCTCGTGTTGCTCGTCGCGCTCGCCGCGCAAAGGCAAAAAGCCCGATGCCGGATCGACGGTGGCGAAGATGTCGTTGGAAACGGTATCGAGCGGCGGCGCCTGGTAGAAACGGCTGTACGCGCCGCGCAGCACCCAGCGCAGGCGCGGAATCTCGATGGCCACGCCCAGACGTGGGCTGGCGGCGGTCTCCGCGATGAGCCCATCAAAGCGCGTGAGCCGAATTCCGGCATTCAGCGCCAGCCATGACGTGGCTTTGTACTGGTCTTCCACCCACATCGCCTCCAGTTGCGCGCCCGCTTTGCGGCGCGTGGGCGGGACATTGACGGACGTGAAAGTCGGCGGATTGGTGCTGTCATCCACGTTGGTCCCAAGGAGCCTGATCAGGGTATTGTCATGCTGGTAGAAGCCGTACGCGCCGATCTTGGCGTTGTGCTTGCCCTGCACCACGCTGAGCGCCACCTGGCCGCCGACGTACGAAGATGCGCGGTTATCTGTGGTGACAATCCGCTGATCGGGCGCTCCCAGGCCTTCAAAAGCCGCGCGATTGAAATGATATGAAGGCGCCAGCGTGAACATGATTCCGGTGCCGATGGTATGCACCCAGGAAAAGTTGCCGAAGATGTCCTGTTCGCGGTCGCGATCGCGGATGCCCGCTCCCTGCTGATCGGGAGCATTCGGCACCTGAAAGTAATCCGTCCGCGCCGAGCCCACAAAGCGCAGCTGGTCATTGGGTGTGGCGTTGAAAATCAACGAAGTAAACGCGCCCCCGCCGGCGGACTGGTTGTGCAGGTTCGCCGTTGTGGGCGTCTCAAGTGCGTGATCGCTGCGATTGCCGTTCAGGCTGAGGTAATAAGCTGAGCGGTCATTGTGATCGCCGAAGCTGAGCTGATTGTCAGTGGTGTTGAAGTT
>DASTJB010000122.1:0-21075 GCA_035717005.1 Candidatus Angelobacter sp. | reverse complement strand
GTTCAATCGCGCTATCGTCACCTGGCCGAATCGTCTCCTTGCCCGATAAATGACCCTTGGCTCAGCTGCCGCCTTGAGGCCCAAGCGCTCATCGAGCAAGGATTTGAGCCGGCATCGGACATTGGTCTTGTGAAGCGCGCTTGTGGCGAATGACGGCAATTCGTTTGTGGATGGCCGGCGATCGGAACTAATGTGCGTTGGCAAAACCCGGACTGACTCGGGAGGCAGACCTCAGGAGCACTCAAAATAAGAACCAGACTGTAGGCGATTTTGTAGCTGTCAAAGCCTCAAACAACCGCAGCGAACAGCAGTTCGAATGCTTGCGGGCATTTTTCTGAGTGAATTCTCGGCAATCCGGGAGCCATTGTCGCGGCGCGGGGCCGGAGAGAAGCAGCAGTCTAATCGCCGATCGCCTGGCTGGTGCCTTCCGGGCGGTCTTTCTCGAAGAACTCGTGAATGTCGCCGAGAAAAGCCATGATAGCCACTACGAGTGACCCCGCCAGACCCACCAGGAAGATCGTCTCGAGAAGAAGTATGAAGAAGTGCACCATAACCGATGTCCTTTTTCATCATCGGCTGCTGCGCATCAGAAAGGCATAAGGATTTTATAAAGACTTTATAAAGATGCGGTTCAGGTCTGCGCGTCCACGGTGGGATCGAGCGGCACGCCAAAAGAGAAAACCGAGCCATGGCCGAGTTGGCTGGTGACCTCGATCCGGCCGCGGTGCGCTTCGACAATGGCTTTGACGATCGCCAGCCCCATGCCCGTTCCCTGCACGCGATAACGATGGCTCTGCCCACGATAAAACTTCTCAAAGATCATCGACCGTTCCAGGTCGTCGATGCCCGCGCCACGGTCGGCCACGCTGGTGATCAGCCGGCCATTTCTTATCTCGCTGCTTACGAAGATCGGCGAACCGGCGGGCGAATACTTGGCCGCATTTTCCAGTAGATGCTGCAGTACTTTCTTGACGTAACCGAAGTCCATCCATGCTGCGGGCAGCGTCTCCGGCAAGCGGACTTCAAGCGGATGATCGCTGAGCACGTTTTTCGATTCGGCGACAGCGGCTTCAATCACTTCGCGAATGTCGTGCGGCTGCAGGTCCAGCCGGACTTCGTTCGCGTCCAGTTGTGCCATCTCCACCGCCTCGCCGATGACCCGGTTCAGCCGGTCGCTCTCCTCTTCGATCACCGCCAGCAGGTCGTCCTGCTCCTCGATCGTCAGTTTGGCCTTGGAGCGAAGGGTTGTGACGGAGGCCTTAATCGACGTCAGTGGGGTGCGAAACTCGTGGGTCACTGAATCCAGCAGCGCTGAGCGCAGCCGTTCACTTTCGCGCGAAGCTTCAGTCCGGGTCAGGCGCTCCACCGCGTTGGCGCGTTCAATGGCGGTGGCGACCAGGCTGCCCACGGCCTCCAGGGTTTCGCGCGACGGCAAGTTGCCTGAGATGCCAAAGGCTCCCACGATCCGCGCGCCCATCCGCAACGGAAAAACGCCTCGCAGGCTCGTGGGATCAAACAGCATCTCCCCGCGGACCGCGTCTTTGAGCTGATCGGCAGAGATGTCATGGCGGTCCGGGTTGGAGCGATAGATCTGGTCTTTGGCCGAGACATAGACCGCCGCTTCCTGGCCGGCGAAGGTCTCGGTTAGATAATGAGGGATCGTCTTCAGCAGCTCCACCACATTTTCTGCGACGAGAAGTTGCTGGGTGAGCGTATACAGTCTTTCCACGTCCCGGCGGCGCTCCTGCGCCTCCATGGTTTGCCGCCGCGCCCGCTCGGAGAGATTGCTGGTGATCACCGAAGTGATAAAGAACGCCAGAAGAGCAACCCAATTTTGCGGGTCGGCAATCGTGAAAGTGCCCAGCGGAGGCAGGAAGAAGAAGTTGAAGCACAAGGCCGCCGCAATCGACATGGGAATGGCGTAGCGCAGGCCCCAGGCCGCGGCCACGGTCAGGATCGCCAGCAGAAGCGTCAGCGCGACCGTTGTAGGATTGACGTGCAGCAGTTTCGCGTATACAAAAACGATCAGCGCCACCGCTGCAACGCATGCCAGGCCGCGCAACATTCCCTGCAGGGAAGGTTTCACGCGGTTGATTGTAGCTGATGGAACGCGATGGGTCGCGAAGGAGCACTGTGCCCAAAACGCCGGAGCAATGGCTGGAACAGACGGCCCAGGAAAAGAAATCGGGGATCTTCAAGGTGTTCCTGGGTTATGCGCCGGGCGTGGGCAAGACTTTTAACATGCTGAGCGAGGCCATCCGCCGGAGCAAGCGCGGCGAAGACGTGGTCATCGGCGTGGTGGAGACTCACGGGCGCAAGGCCGTGGCTGAGCTGATCGGGCAGTTGCCGGTGGTGGCGCGCCGCAATCTCGAATACAAGGGCACTGTCTTTGAAGAGATGGACGTCGACGCAGTCATCGCACGGAAGCCGCAGGTGGCCCTGGTGGATGAGCTGGCGCATACGAACATTGAGGGAAGCAGGCACACGAAGCGCTATGAAGATGTTCTGGAACTTCTGGAAAAGAACGTAGACGTGCTTTCCACCATGAATATTCAGCACCTGGAAAGCATGACTCCCACGGTGCAAAGCATTACCGGAATTCAGGTCCGTGAGACTGTTCCTGACTGGGTGCTGGACCGGGCGAATGAGGTTGTGCTCGCCGATCTGACGCCGGAAGCCCTGCTGACGCGCTTGCGTCGCGGTGATGTCTTTCCGCTCGATCGCACGGAGACGGCACTCAAGAACTTCTTCCGCGCCGGAAACCTGCTGGCGCTGCGCGAACTGGCCCTGCGCCAGGTGACGCATTCCGTCGACCGCAGCCTGGAATCGTATCTCCAGCGCAAGCGCATCGACCAGAACTGGGGGGTGAGTGAGCGCGTGGCCGTCTGCATCAGCTCGAATCCCGCATCGCAGCAGCTGATCGCGCGCGGGGCGCGGATGGCGCATGGCCTGGACGCCGCGTTTTATGTGGTCCACGTGGAAGCCGGGAAGGAGAGAAGCGGCGAGCGCTCGCGTGCGCTTGCCGCGAACATTCGCTTTGCGGAAAATCTGGGCGCAAAATTCATTCAGCTCACCGGAAACATCGTGTCCACCACGGTGGCGAATTTTGTGCGTGAGCAGAAGATCACCCAGGTCATCTTCGGACGCTCGGCCGTGCACGGCTGGAAAAAATACCTTTATCTCGCGGCCATCAATCGCTTCCTCGCCAATGCGCCCGCTGCCGACGTGCACATTGTTACCCAGGAGACCGACTGATGTCTGAGCGCAGCCGGATCCTGGTGGTGGATGATGAGACGCAGATCACTCGCGTGCTCAAGACCACGCTGCAATCGCAGGGCTACGAGGTCAAAACCGCCGCCGACGGGGAAAGCGCGCTGAACCTGGCCGTGGACTGGATTCCCGACCTGATCGTCACTGACCTTTCCATGCCGCGCATGACGGGAATCGAGTTGTGCCGCACCGTCCGGGAGCGCTCGCAGGTCCCGATCATCGTGCTCTCCGTCCGCGAAGAAGAGAAGAGCAAGATTGAGGCTCTGGATGCCGGCGCGGACGATTACGTCACCAAGCCCTTCAGCGTGAATGAGCTGCTGGCGCGCGTGCGGGCGAACCTTCGCCGCGTGACGGCCACGCAGGAAGAGGCCATGGAACCGCTGGAGAATGGCGACTTCTATATCCATCCGGAATCGCGCGTGGTGCGTGTGCGCGGCAGCGAAATCCACCTCACGCCCAAGGAATTCGAGCTGCTGGTTTTCATGGCCCGTCATCCCAACAAAGTGCTGACCCATCGAGTGCTCCTGAACGCAGTCTGGGGCGGCGAGAGTGTGCAGCAGCCGGAATACCTGCGCGTCTTCATCAACCAGCTGCGCAGGAAGATTGAATCTGCCGGCAAGCCGCAATACATCGTCACTGATCCCTGGGTTGGGTACCGCTTCCATCCCACCGGCGAACCTCCTTTATGACGAGGATCGCAGCCGGGTAACGTATAGTATTTGGGCCATGCTGAATTTCCCGTTCGACCGCGTCCGCGCAGCGTTCCCCGCCCTCCAGGACGACTTTATTTTTTTCGACAACGCCGCCGGCGCGCAGGCGCCGCAGAGCGTCCTGGACGCCGTGGCCGATCACCTTCTGCATCGCAACGTCCAGCGCGGCGGCCGGTACAAGCACTCTCAGGAAGTTGACTGCGTCATTGCTCGCGCGCGTGAGAGCGTGGCTGCGCTGGTGAACGCCCGGCATCCTGAAGAAATTTCCTTCGGCATGAATGCGACTTCGTTCATGCGGCTGATCAGCATTGCCATCGGGCAGTCCTTGAAGCAGCGCCCCGAGATTATCGTGACCGATCTCGACCACGAGGCCAACATCGCCGTATGGCTGGCGCTTGAAAATGCCCGCGAAGGCGCAAAGATCCTGTGGTGGCACTTCCGCGACGATGGCCGCCTTCATCCAGAAGATCTGGATGCGCTGCTCTCGCCGCGAACGCGGATCGTCGCCTGCACCCTGGCTTCAAATGCTATTGGCTCCATTCTTGATGTCGCTGAGGTTTCCAGGCGAGCGCACGCGGCCGGTGCGGAAGTCTTTGTCGATGCCGTTCACTACGGGCCGCATGCACCCATTGACGTGCAGGCCTTTGACTGCGATTACCTGGTGTGCTCCGGCTATAAGATCTTTTCACCCCACATGGGTTTCCTTTGGGGACGCCGCGAAACCCTGAACGCGCTGCCCACTTTCCGCGAAGACTTTGTGCCCGACACCACGCCGGCAAAGCTCGAGATTGGCACATATATATATGAAAATGTTGCCGGCATGGACGCTGCGGTGCGCTATCTTGAGGACCTCGGCCGGAGCATGAATCCTGCTGCCGGGTCGCGCCGCACGGCAATTGTTGCAGCCGCAGAAGCCATTCGGCAGTATGAAGCGCAGCTTTCGCGCGCCATGCTGGAGGTCCTCGCCGGCGCCGGAGCAACTGTCTACGGCCTGGCCGCTCCGGAACAGATTCCCCACCGCACGCCCACGCTGTGCTTCAATCTGCCTGGCGTTGCGCCGGCAAAGGTGACAGAAGAGCTGGCACAACGGAACATCGGCGTTCGTGACGGCCACATGTATTCGCCGCGCCTGATGAAACGCCTGGGATTGACGAAGGAGAGCGGCGCGGTCCGGGCCTCGCTGGTGCATTACAACACTCTCGATGAGGTGCGCAGGTTCGGCCAGGCGCTGGCCACCATCCGCCATGACTGATTCCGGACATTCCCAACTTGGGCCCGCCCAGGCGGAACCGCCTGCAATAGCCGAGGCTGAGGGTCTGCACCGCCGGCTGAGCCAGCGTCAACTCACCATGATGGCGATTGGCGGGGCGATTGGGGTCGGACTGTTCTTTGGGAGCAGTGCCACCATTCACCTGGCCGGCCCCGGTGTGATCCTTTCCTATCTTCTGGGAGCGGGCATCGCGCTGATCATGTCATACGTGCTCACAGAGATGGCGGTGATCCATCCTGTTGCCGGATCATTCGGCGTTTACGCCGAGAAGTATCTCAATCCCTGGGCAGGCTTTTCTGTTCGCGCCACCTACGGTCTGGCGCAGATCATTGCCATTGGCTCGGAGGTCACGGCTGCCGCCATCTACATTGCATATTGGTTTCCCGACGTGCCGCAATGGATCTCGGTCGCGCTGGTCTCAGCAGCTTTGGTCGCTGTGAACTCAATGCAGGTGAACCGTTTGGGCGAATTCGAATACTGGTTCGCCATGATCAAGGTGGCTGCGATTGTCACATTTATTATCGTCGGCATTGCCTTGGTTTTCGGCATCGGACCGCGACACGGTGTTGGTGTGGCCAATCTGACGCAGCACGGCGGGTTCCTGCCCAATGGCTGGAAAGGCGTTTGGCTCTCGCTGACGATCACGGTCACCAGTTACATGGGTGTAGAAATCATCGCCGTTACAGCAGGCGAAGCCGAGCGCCCGGAAGTCACGATCCCTCGTGCCATGCGCAATATCGTTTATCGGCTGATTTTCTTTTATGTTCTGGCGATTGCCGTTATAGTGACGATGGTCCCCTGGAACCAGGTCAGCAGTTCGTCCAAGATTTCCGCGAGTCCATTTGTAGCGGCCTTTGCCGCTGCCCGCATTCCGTACGCCGCAGTGATCATGAATTTCGTCGTGCTCACGGCCGCCCTCTCCAGCGTGAACACCAATCTTTATCTTTCCACGCGCATGCTCTTTTCGCTTGGCCGCGGAGGCTACGCCCCGGCCTGGCTGGGCCAGGTAAGCGGCAACGGGGTCCCGCATCGGGCGCTGGCGGCTTCCACCGCCGGAATCATCGCGGCTATTTTGCTCGCCATCTTCTATCGTAAAAATGCCTTCTTTTTGCTCTATGGGTCGGCGGTGGCGGGAATGCTCTTTGTGTGGCTGGTGGTTCTTGCAACCCACCTGCGCTTTCGCCGGGCCATTACTCAAGATCAGCTTTTGCGCCTGCCCATGCGTCTTCGAGCGCACCCGTTTTTCACGATTCTGAACATCGTGCTGCTTCTCGCCATCGCCGTAACCATGTTCTTTGTCGAAGATCTGAAGTGGTCGGTCCCGGTCTATGCTGTTTTGCTGGCCTCGATCTCGCTCGTGTACTTCGCCGCGAGTCGGCGTTCGCGTGCAGCGCACAAGGAGCGCGCTTGACCGCCGAGGCCACTGGGCTGCTTTATTCGGCGCTGCGCGGCAGGCAGTTCACGGGTGAATTGCTCCGCCCGGCCGATTCAGAATATGAATCTGCCCGCAGGATCTGGAACGGCATGTTTGACCGCCGCCCCGCACTGATCGCCCGCTGCGCCGGCGTCGCCGATATCCAAAACGCGATCCGAACTGCGGGCGAGACCGGAGTCCTTGCCGCCGTTCGCTGCGGCGGACACAGCCTGGCCGGCTTTAGCAGCTGTGAACGCGGACTGGTAATCGATCTTGCGAAAATGAGGGAAGCCTCAGTGGATGCCGGCTCGCTCCGCGCGCGCTTTGCCGGCGGCTGCCTGCTGGGATCGATAGATACGGCGACACAGCAGGCCGGCCTGGTTTTTCCTTCCGGCGTTGTCTCTCATACCGGAGCGTCGGGACTGGTTCTGGGCGGCGGCACCGGCTGGCTCACGCGGCGCTTCGGACTATCATGCGACAACGTCGAGGGCTTTACGTTAGTCACTGCTGACAGCTCAGTCATTCGTGCGAATGCCCACGAGAACGCAGACCTATTTTGGGCATTGCGCGGCGGCGGCGGAAACTTTGGCGTGGTCACCGAATTTGAAGTGAAACTCCATCCGCTCACCTCGGTCGTGCTGGCCGAGGGCCTGTGCGCCGAGAACAATATTCGTACGCTGCTCGGATTCTGGCGCGATTTCATGGCCGAAGCTCCATTCGATTTGAAATGGAACATGGACCTGCGGCTGGCCGGCGACACGGAAAAAGTTCCCCCGGCGCTGCGTGGGCGTCCTGTCGCCGGCAATTCGCTGGTCTGGACCGGCGAACCTGATGCTGGCCGCCGGTGGATTGACCGCGCTCTGTCGCTCTGCCACAAAGATTCCGTGCGCCTGCGCCAGCTTTCATTTTTGGAGTTGCAGACCATGGCCGACCTCGACTTCCCACATGGCCGGCGCTATTACACCAAGTCAGGATATTTCGCAAAACTGGGCGCTGCGACCATCGATCAACTGGCCGAGGCAGCGGCCACGATTCCTTCCTCGCAAACGCAAATTGAGCTCGCCTATCTTGGCGGCGCCGCCGGCGAGGTTGGCGCGGAAGAAACCGCGTTCGGCGACCGCAGCGCTCCATTCATCATCAACCTGCTTGCGCAATGGCCGGAAGCCTCGGCCGATGCGGAGCATATTTCCTGGGTGCGCGGACTCTTTAGCAAACTGCGCCCGGCCATGAAGCCTGGGGTCTATGTGAATTTCATGAGCGGGGATGAGCAGGACCGCGTCCCGGAAAGCTATCACGAGCGCTGGGAGCGCATGGTGGCCGTCAAGTCGCGCTACGATCCGAAGAATCTCTTCCGCCTCAACCAAAACGTGCTGCCTCGTCCTTCCGACGCGGAGGGAACCGCGGGAGTACAATAGGCCGCCATGGCGACCGCGCCGCAGCCGATTTCCTCCAGCCTGCTGGGCGACGTCCTGGCGCGACAGGCGGCGCAATACCCAGATAAAGATGCGCTGATTTACCCTGAGCTGGGGTTGCGATGGACATTTGCCCAATTGGAAGAACGTGCGCAGGCCTGCGCACGTGGGCTGGCGAAGCTCGGCATTCGCAAAGGCGAGCGTGTCGCTATCTGGTCGACCAATCTCCCCGAGTGGGTGGTGCTGTTCTTTGGTCTCGCGAAGATCGGCGCCGTCATGGTGACGGTCAACACACTGCTCCGCAGGCATGAAGTGGAGTATCTGCTTGCGCAGTCGGAGGCCTGCGCGCTCATTCTCAGCCCCGGATTCCGTGACGTCGATTATTCCGAAATCATCTTTCAGGTTGTTCCGGAGTTGCGTCAGCACGATCCTCAGCGGACGCTCAGTTGTTCCAGGCTGCCCTCTCTACGCCATGTGATTTTCATTGGGGAATCTGCGCCGGCAGGAATGCTGAGCTACAACCGGATTGAACAAGACGGCCAAAGAGAGCCTGAGCGCTCGTTCGCCAAGCTCGATGTTCACGAGGTCATCAACATCCAGTACACATCGGGTACCACGGGGTTTCCCAAGGGCGCGATGCTCTCGCACCACAACATTGTCCACAATGGATACTGGATCGGGCGCACACAGCGTTTTACATCAGAAGACCGCGTCTGTCTCCCGGTGCCGTTCTTTCATTGCTTTGGCTGCGTGCTGGGAATCCTGGGCGCTTACACCTCGGGAGCCGCAATCGTTCCGCTTACCTCGTTTGATCCCGAAAAAGCACTCTACGCTGTGGCCAGTGAGCGCTGCACCGCGCTCTACGGCGTGCCGACCATGTTCATCGCCGAACTCGAGCACCCCAATTTCGCCAGATACGATTTGCGCAGCTTGCGGACCGGAATTATGGCCGGGGCGCCGTGCCCTGAACTGTTGATGCGCGAAGTCATCGAAGACATGCACCTTCCCGAGATCACGATTGCCTATGGTCTCACCGAAGCATCGCCCGTGGTGACCATGACGGGCATTAATGACAGCATCGCGCGCCGCACGCAAACTGTGGGCAAGCCTCTGCCCGGCGTGGAGGTAAAAATTGTGGATGCGGCCACAGAGGAACCTGTCCCTCGCGGGACTTCGGGAGAGCTGTGGGTGCGCGGCTATCTGATCATGAAGGGCTACTACAACAAGCCCGAAGAAACGCGAGCGGCGATCAATGAGGAGGGCTGGCTCCGCACCGGCGATCTCGCTGTGCAGGATGAAGAAGGTTACATCAGGATCTCCGGCCGCAAGAAGGAGATGATCATTCGCGGCGGCGAGAACATTTATCCGCGGGAGATTGAAGAGTTCCTGCGCAGCCATCCCAAGATCAGCGACGTGGCGGTTTACGGCGTACCGCATCGTAAGTTCGGAGAAGACGTTGCGGCAGCCATCAGGCTGAAGCAGGGCGAGTCAGCCACAGCCGCGGAGATCGTTCGCTTCTGCAAAGACCAGATTGCCTCGTTCAAAGTCCCCAGATACATACAATTTGTGGCCGAGTTCCCGCAGACCGCCAGCGGCAAACTGCAGAAATACAAGCTGCAACAACGCGCGCTGGAAGATTTCCCCGAACTCAGGCAGGAGAACCCGGGCGCTGCCACCAACGAGTCAAAGCAGGCGATCACTTCCTGACCCGGCCGGCTCTGACGCGAGGACAATCGATCCCACCCTTCATCCCGCAGCTTTGCTGCATCTTAGCTTCTGGAGAGCGTGTCAGCTTGAGTAGAAGAGGCGCAGCTATCGAACACGAAGGCGTTGCGGAGCAGAGCAAGACGGCCGCGGGGCGGAGAACGCCGAACCTGCGCTCCGCGCCGCCGGGTCGAACCCGCAAGCGCCTGACAATCGGGCAGTTACTCAGGCCGCATCGGTGGTCGCTCGCGCTGGGATTTCTGGCAGTGCTGGGAGAGTCGGCGGCGAACCTGCTGCAACCCTGGCCGTTGAAGATCGTGCTGGACGACGTTTTTCGAGGACATGCCGGAAGGTCCGGCGTACCGCATTTTCTTTACAGCTTTTTCGGCGCGGACAAATTTGCCGTAGTGAAGGTAGCCTGTCTGGCTGTGCTACTGATCGCTGTTCTGGATGCGGTCTCGACCTACGCGGAAAAATACCTGACCACCAGCGTGGGGCAGTGGGTGACGTACGACCTGCGGCGCGCGCTGTACGCGCACATGCAGCGGCTCTCGCTCGCCTTTCACGACCAGAAGCGCACGGGCGATCTCATCAGCCGCGTGACGGCCGACGTGGACGACATTCAAAGGTTCATTGCCTCGGGGCTGCTGAGTTCATTCATCAATGTGATCACGCTGCTTGGGATGGTAGGCGTGATGTTCTGGATCAACTGGAAATTCACGCTGATCGCGCTGTCGGTGGCGCCGCTGCTTTTTGTGGTGGTTTACAGCTACACGCGGCGCATCAAGCGGGCCACGCGAAACGTCAGGAAAAAAGAAAGCCAGGTTTTTTCCGTAGTGGAAGAGGTGCTTTCCTCCATCCGCGTGGTGAAAGCCTTTGCCCGGGAAAGCTATGAACAGAGCCGGCTGGAGGAGGCCAGCCTGGAGGAAGTTGATTCGGCGCTCCGCGCCCGCAGCCTGAAGGCCAAGCTGGCGCCGCTGGTCGATGTGATCGTGGCCGTGGGCACCTGCCTGGTGCTCTGGTTCGGCGCGCGGCTCACGCTCAACGGTGCACTCTCTGTCGGATCGATGGTGCTGTTCATCCAGTACCTGAGCAAGATGTACAAGCCGATGCAGGAGCTCTCAAAGATGACGGACACCTATTCCAAGGCGGCCGTTGGATACGAGCGCATACAGGAAATCCTGCAGACGGACAACGAAGTTCGGGATCTCAAGGGCGCCAGGGCGATCAAAAAGCTCAAAGGCCGGATCGAGTTTGAAGGCGTTTCTTTTGCTTACCAGCCGGATCAGCCGATCCTGAAAGACATTAACCTAACGATCGAGCCGGGCCAGGTAGCCGCGCTGGTGGGGCCCACCGGAGTGGGAAAAACTACGATCATCAGCCTGGTGTCGCGTTTCTATGATCCGGTGGACGGCGTGGTGAAGATTGACGGCGCCGACATACGCAGGTTCAAACAACAGTCGTTGCGCGAGCACATCAGCTATGTCCTGCAGGAAAACGTTCTCTTTCACGGGCCATTGTGGCAGAACATCGCCTACGGAAAACCCGAAGCAACGAGGGCAGAGATCGAAAAGGCGGCGGAGTTGGCCAACGCCATGGAGTTCATCGAAAAAATGCCTGCCGGCCTGGACACGATTGTCGGCGAGCGCGGCATGACGCTCTCCGGCGGGCAGCGGCAGAGGATCGCCATTGCCCGGGCGATCATCCGGAACGCGCCGATCCTGCTGCTGGACGAGCCGACCTCAGGGCTGGATGCCGCGTCAGAGAAGCTGGTCTTCGAGGCCCTGGACCGGCTCATGGCCGGCAAAACTACGATCGTGATCGCGCACCGGCTGTCGACCATCCGCCGCGCCGACGTGATCTATGTGATCGATGAAGGCTGCATCGTCGAACAGGGAAGTCACCGTGAGCTGTTGAAGAAAGCGGGCCTTTACGCCAGGCTGCACCGGCTGCAATTCAAGGGTGAGGGAGCCGCTTAGAGTCCGTTCAGCTCGGCAATTCTCGCCCGCAATGCCTGAGTGAAGCCTGCAACTTGCTCCTGCGAGTAGCCCGCGGCGCGAAACGCGTCCTGTAACTGTTGCGGCGAGAGCTGTGCCAGCAGCGAACCGACCCACTTCGCGTCTGCGCGCGGCACGTGGTGGCCAATCCAGCGCATCCGCCACAGGTGGAAGTAACCAGGCAGAGCAACAATGATGTGAAGCAGCGGCGAGTGCCGCGGAAAATTGAAATCCACGTATTCCGTCGTGACCCTGGAAATGAACCTGGTGCGCCGGTACATGGGCAAATTATTTTTGGTCGCGCCTTCGGTCCAGCGCTGGCCGGCAGCGCCAAACGCGGTGCCTACATCGCTCACCAGGTACACATCCGCTCCCTCACGATCGCGGAAGACGGCGTTGTTTTCTGTCTTCAGGTCCCAATTGCTGAGCAGGGCCATCATCACGCGAAGGCCGTTGAATTCGCGGGTGCCGAAAAATGGATTGTGCTTCCAGTCCCAGTTGGCTTCTTTCTTCTCGCCCGGTGGGTGGCGCTGCAGCCTGGCGTAGTCGAGATGCCCGGGAGAGATTACATGTCCCTCTCCGCGTTTGAGGTGGCTGGGCAGGCCGCTGACCGGCACGTCGCGAACGAAGTAATTGTCATTGGCGAAATAGCCGATGGCCCAGAGCAGCCGGCTGGCGACCACCTCAGGCTGGGCTTCGATCCCCAGCTTCACTTTCCATTTGGTGCCCTTCGAGTCCTCGGCGTCGAACTTGGAATTGTGGCCGTTATTGTCTTCCTTGACGAATTTCAGCGGAAGTACAGGCCGCTCTTTTTCGCCGCCGGGGCCATTGAACAGGTCTTTCGCCCGAATGTCGCCAGGATCCTGCCAGAGAATTACCGCGGGCTTCTGCGGCCGCGTAGAGGCAGAGTTCTGCTGTGCGGGCAGCGGAGAGGCGGCGGCCAGGACCAACAAGAACAATGCGCAAAGGCCCTGGCGCGGAGTCCTCATGCGTCTGCAACAATTGCGAGTCACACATTTTTTGATGCTGCCTGGCAAATCAGAGCAGCCAAAACCCGGGACGAGAGCTGCATCTAAATGAATGCACACCGGTGTTGTGCGGGCGCCGGAGCATCTACTCGAAAAACGAGGGGAACGATTGAAGCTGATAACCCAGCCGGCCGACGGCGCTGCGCCGCTGGTCAAGGCCATCAAGCAGGCGAAGAAAAGCATTCAGATTGTCATCTTCCGGATGGACCAGCCGGAGATTGCACATGCGCTGGAAGAGGCAGCCGGACGCGGTGTGGCCGTGCATGCGTTGATCGCGTTTACCAACCGCGGCGGAGAGAAGAACCTGCGCCGCCTGGAAATGCGGTTCCTGGAGAAGGGAATCATTGTGGCGCGGACGGCCGACAATCTGGTGCGGTATCACGGGAAGATGATGCTGATCGACGGCAGGGAGCTTTACCTGCTCACCTACAATTTCACGCGGCTGGACAATCGCAGCCGCAGCTTCTGCATCATCACCAAGAACCGCGAGCTGGTACAGGAAGCAACCAGACTGTTTGAAGCCGACACCACGCGGCAGGCTTTCACCTCGCATTGTGACAAGCTGGTCGTAAGCCCGGTGAACGCGCGCAAGCGCCTGGCAGCGTTCCTGAAGGGAGCCAAGCGCGAGCTGCTGATCTATGACGTTGACTTGAGTGACAAGGAGATGATGCGCATTCTGGAAGACCGCTGCCATGCCGGCGTACGGGTGCAGATCATCGGGCACGTGGGCAGAAGCAAGCACCTGATGGCGCGGTCGCTGCGCAAGATGAGGCTGCACACCCGGGTGGTGATTCGCGACGGCAAGCAGGCATTCCTCGGCAGCCAGAGCCTGCGCCGGCTCGAGCTTGACCAGCGGCGCGAGATCGGGATGGTGGTGAACAGTCCCAAAGTCATCAGTGCGATGCTGACGATCTTCCATGACGACTGGAAGGCTTCCGTTCCGACCGACGAGCGCGCGGCCAAGAAGCAGGTGAGCGCTATTGCCGAGCGCGCCTCCAGGAAAGTCGCCAGGGAAGTGGCCAGGAACCTTAAGCCCGAGCCCGTGGTAAAGCAGGTGGTGAAAGCGATCCAGGCCGAAGCGAAAATAGCGGTCGATCCCCGGGCGGCTGTTGAAGTGGTGCAGGGTACGCTCAAAAAGGCTGTGAAGAAGGCGGCGGCAAAGATCGTGGAAGACGCTGTCGCCAGGTGACAAACAGCGCCGGGACGTGAGGAGGCGGAAATGTTAATTCATCTTCCGAAAAGATTGTGCGTTGCTGTGGCGATGGTTCTTGCTGGCCTGGCCGCGGCACAGGGCGCAAACGACGCTTCGTTGGTGAAGGATTTTGCAGGACGCATCCAGAAATATCTCGATCTCCGCAAGACCGCCGATATTTCGAAAAAGCCCACCGACTCTCCGGACAAGCTGGTGTACCAGAAACAGCAGGCGGAAGAGAAGATCCAGCAATCCCGCCCGGCCGCGAAACAGGGAGACATTTTCACGCCGCCGATCGGCGCATATTTCAAGAAGCAGATCGCGGCCACCCTGCGAGGGGCGCAAGGCGAAAAGGTGCGCGCAAGCCTGCGGCGGGCGGAGCCGCTGCCTGATATTAGGTTGCAGGTGAACCATCCGTACCCGGCGCATCTGCCGCTGCAGTCGACGCCGCCGACGCTTCTGCTGAACCTTCCGCGATTGCCGGGCGAATTGCAGTACAGAATCGTCGGCTCAACCTTCGTGCTGTTTGATACTGCCGCCAACCTGATTGTGGATTTGCTGCCTGATGCTGTGTCGGGACCATAAACACGGATTTATGCCAAGGAAAAGTCTCTCCCTTCTGGCGGCATGCGCCCTGTGGATCAGCGGCGCATGGAGCCAATCTGCGCCGCGCACTGTCAATCCAGCGGCGCCTCTGGCGCGTAACCCGATTGCGGCCCAGGAACCTGGCGTCCATCGCGCGGCCGCAAGCAACGGTCTCGATATCAAAATTCCTCTGCAGCCGAATTCGGTGCGTTTCGCCGTGATCGGTGACAGCGGCACCGGCGACCGCGAACAATACGAGGTAGCGCGGGAGATGGAGGCTTATCGCGAGGCAGTGAAGTTCGATTTTGTGATCATGCTGGGCGACAACATCTACGGCAGCCACTCGCCCCAGGACTTTGTGAAGAAATTCGAAGAGCCCTACAAGCCGCTGCTCGACGCCGGAGTGAAGTTCTATGCTTCGCTGGGCAATCACGACGATCCCAATGGAGAAAGCCTTTACAAGCCGTTCAATATGGGCGGCAAGAGATACTACGCTTTTCGCAAGGGCGAAGTTGCTTTCTTTGCTCTGGACAGCAATTACATGGACCCCAGACAGCTGGATTGGCTGGAGCAGAACCTGAAAAGCTCGCAGGGCACATGGAAGGTCTGCTTTTTTCATCATCCGCTGTTCAACGATGGCCGCCATCACGGCCCTGACATCGACTTGCGCAGCCAACTGCTGCCCCTGTTCCAGCGCAATGGGGTGAATGCGGTTTTCTCCGGGCACGAGCACGTCTACGAGAGAATCAGGCCGGAGAACAACATCTACTACTTTGTGCTCGGCAGTTCGGGCAAGCTGATGACGCACGATTTCCATGAGAGCGGAGAGCGGGTGAAGGGCTTCGATAGGGACCGCACGTTCATGATCGTGGAGATTGCGGGTGAGAAGCTGTATTTTCAGGTGATTTCAAGGACGGGTGAAACGATAGATTCGGGTGAGTTGACCAGAGCTAACGTGATGCAAGCTCACTAATACGCGGCCGATCCCGCGCCACTCTAGAAGAGCCTTCCACCAAGACAGGCTTCCATCTCCGGGACAACCAGTGCAGTGCCTTTCTCCGTGGTAGGTACCCCAAGGACCAGCACTTCGGAAATGTTCTTGCCGATCTGACGGGGTTTGAAATTTACTACTGCGAGGATCTGCCGCCCGACCAGTGACTCAGGAGGATAGTTTGTTGCCTGCGCAATGCTGCGCCTGGTGCCGATACTTTCACCGAAATCGATCAGTAACTTGTAGGCCGGCACTCTGCATCCTTCAGCCGGCTCAGCTGAAAGGATTTTGCCCACGCGAACGTCAAGCCGTTGAAACACTGCAAAATCGACAATGTCGGATTGAGGTTCCATATTGTGATTCTCTGGCAGCGCTAAACCGGCCTCAATTCATCATACATTGGTGAATTCCTTGCGCCCGGCGCCTGCGAAAGTTCAGGACTACGGCATTATCGGGGACTGCCGCGCCATCGCGCCGGTCTCCAGGTACGGTTCCATCTGGCCGTGCTGGCCCCGCTTCGACAGCCCCGCAATCTGCAGCAGATGCTGGACGAGGAAAAGGCAATCTTCGGCAACAAGCTCATGCCGTCGTTGCGCGATCACTACCTGGCGCGGTATGGATACGATGCGCAGCAGCGTGACGGCGCTGAAGATCCCAACCGCCCAAACAATTTGTGGGAGCCGGTGGCGGGCCGACCACGGCGTGCATGGCGCATTCGACACGAGCGCCAGTTCGTTCAGCCCTGGAGCTGTGGCTGGAGGAGCATCGGAAGTGGCTTGCGGTTGCGGCGGGGTTGGTGGCAGGGGTAGGCGGCGCGATTGCCGCGAGCAAGTGCGTGGGATTCGACCGTAAGAGCAAGAAGAAAAGCAGGCGGCCCAGGCAGGCCGCCTGCATTCGCAGCAGCAGTGTACGTCTAGTACTTGTTGCGCCCATCCCAGGGGCGGGCCCTCATGGAGGCGACCTGTGCGGCCCACTCCTTGCGGAACTGGGGCACGACGATCGCCTGCTCGATCACAGGCACGTTCAAGGCAGCCAGCTTGGCCGAGAGGCGGCGAGCGTTGCCCTCCTGGCCGTTCTTTTCGTAAGCGCTGATCAGGCTGCGCATGGAGATGGCGTTGGAGTCGTCTTCTTCGAACTGGTTGACGGCGTCAGCGAAGCTGCCATTCGCCAGCGCGGCGGCTCCAGAGGCAGCGTGCAGCGAGGTGACAATGAGGCCGTCGGCGCCGTTGGCGTCGGCCAGCGCCTGGAGCTGCTTGAGCGCTGAGGCGGCAAGTTCCTTGTTGTCATGCAGCGAGCGTTCGACGCGTGCTCGCAAAACAGAGGCCAGCTCTTCATTCAGCAGCGACGGCGGGACCTTGTGGTCCTCTTTCAGCACGGCTTCCGCTTTGGCCAGCAGGTTGAGCGAAGCAGCTCCATCAAGCTGGTAGAGCGACATGCTGCGATAAGCTTCGGCTTCAAGATTGGCGAAGTCTTTCTCATGTGCCTGTTGTGCGACGGAGGCAAAAGCTTTGTCGGCGGCGGCTAGGTTGCCTTCACGCACCCAGGTGGCGGCCGACTGCAGGCCCCAGGTGACTTTCTGCACCGGAGAGCCGGAGGCGATCGCCTTGGCATATTCTTCACGGGCGCGCGCTTGCTGGCCCATCAATGCGTAGGTGTCACCGAGGCCGAGCTGCGACTCGTTGAAGGTGGGGTCAATCTTGAGTGACATGCGGTAGTGCGTCAGCGCTTCTTCAAAGCGGCCGGCCATGCGCGAGATTTCCGCGAAGGAATCCTGCGGGTTGGGTTCGTTGGGCACCAGCTCAGAGTAGCGTTTGATATCGGCAAAGGCCTTGTCAAAGTCGCCCATGCGCGCATAGCAATAGGCGGCTTCGTTGTAGGCGTCGGCGAACTTGGGATCGATCTGCATGACCTTCTCAAACAAGGTCACGGCGCGCTGGGACTGATTGTGGTCGACCAGCAGCCACCAGCCGGCTAGCCAGTGCAGGTGCTTATCGTGCGGATACTTCTCAAGCGCTTCGTTCATGGCCTGAATGGCAGGAATCCAGCGCGACTGCGCCTGGTTAGCCAGCCAGTCGATGATCAGCTTCTCTTCCGCGTCGGCGCTGGCGCGGGTGGCCACGGCTTTGTCAAGTTCCGCAACTTTTTCAGTAGGGTCCTGGGTGAAGAACATCAGGATGATGTGGCCCAGGGCAAATTGCGGATCGGCCTTCACGGCGTTACGGAAATTCTGCAGGCCATCTTCAATGTGTAACATCTCCATCTTCGCCATGCCCTTTTCAAATGCGGCGTGGGCCTGCGGTGATTTGGTGGAGATGTGCATACCATTTGGCGTGTCATGGGCAACCGCGGGGAGAGCGAACATTGCCAGGATCACCGGAATCAGAATGCGAAGCTTGCTGGACCCCATTTGCTTGCTCCTTGTAGTACCGCCGACCGCGCACGCGAACCGCGTCGCGGGTTTGGCTAGTTGCCTTTGAGGAAATATCCCTGTTCCAGAGGAAGCTTGCCATCGACCTTGAGCACGTTCACGCGGCCATTGATGGAATAAACGTCCACCAGGCCCACGGCGCCGGGAATCGATTCGACCGATTTCAGCAGCTCTTCTTCGGAGCGAACGATGATCACGCCGCTTTGGTGTGCGGCCAGCAACGCCTTAAATTCGTCCGGCTGCATGTGGTAGAGCTTCTGGATCGCGGTCTGCATCTCCGGAGAGGAAGGATCGCGAAGAACGAGGATTACGGGACGGCCGTCGGGCCACTTATGGCTGTCAAACTTGAAGACCTTGATCAGGTCGGCAGCCGACATCCCTCCCGTGCTGTTCGTTTTGTCGACGATCACTGCCAGTTGCTTGGCCGCGGCCGGAACTCCCAGGCCCGCGAGCAGCAAAAGCAGGATCAAAAAACGGCTTCCACGATTCATGACTCGGCAGTGTATGCCGAAACGGGAAAGACAATAAGATTACTGAGGTAATAGGTGCTTTACTTGCAATGAGTTATGGGCGAAAAATGCTCCTGCGGTGCGGTTGAATCGAGTCAATCTGACGGCATGGCGAATAATCTCACTTTGCCGGTAATAGGGGTTGTTATGGTTTACTGAAGATAAAAACCGGGCGCGCAAAAATTCTTCAAAATCGCGCAAAACGTTCAGATTTTCGATCTTTCCGTGCTCATCAGCGCGAACCTGCGGCGAGCAGCTCTTTCTTAAGCTGCGAGATGGTCTTCTCTTTCCAATGCGCCGTGTAGTTTTCCACCGTCATCAGCGTTCGTGGATGCATGTGGTCCACGTACATGGTCCCCCGCAGATGGTCGGTCTCATGCTGCAAAATGCGCGCGTACCAGCCTGACGCCTCGATCACTTTAGGTTCGGCCTTTTCATCCAGGCATTCGACGCGGACCGTTTTCGCGCGCGGCACCAGCGCCATGAGGTGAGAAAGGCTCAGGCAGCCCTCGAAAAACTCGACGCGATCTTCGCCTAGCACGGTAATCTTCGGGTTGATGATTACGTGGAACGGCACCGGCTTGCGCTCGCGATCGACAAGCTGCTGCGGTGTCCAGTCCCGCGTATATTCCGGCCGGTCTTCGATGACAGCAAGTTGAATGCTTTGCCCGATCTGCGGAGCGGCCAGACCGACGCCAGGGGCGGCATGCATGGTCTCTTTCATCTGCTCGATCAGTTCGCGGACCTCGCGGCTGCGGATTTCATTGGGCCGCAGCGGCCGCGCGGCACGGCGCAGAACAGGATCGCCGGCTTGAATGATGGTGAGAGGCGTCACCAAACCTTGCACACCTTCTCCGGCGGATTCACCATCGGCTGGCCGGCTTTGCAGCTAAAGGCCTGTGCGAACTCCGGCATGTTCACCACCACGCCGTTGATTCGATATTTCGAAGGCGAATGCGGATCGGTCAGCGCGCGGACGCGCAGGTTTTCCTCACGCTCGTTGGAGCAGTCCCACTGGGCAAAGCCGATGAAGAAGCGTTGTTCCGGCGTCAAACCGTCAATCGGATTCAGGTCTTTGTTTTTTGTGGCATCCTTCCAGGCGATGTAGGCCAGAATTTCGCCACCCAGGTCGGCCACGTCCTCGCCCAGCGTGAGCCGGCTGTTGATGTGGATATCATCCACCACCACGTATTGCTCGTACTGGTCGGCAACGCATTTGGTGCGCTCTTCGAACTTCTGCTTGTCCTCTTTAGTCCACCAGTCGCGCAGGTTGCCGTGGGAATCGAACTTCGCGCCCTGATCGTCAAAGCCGTGCGTCAATTCGTGGCCAATGGTCCCGCCGGTGTCGCCATAGTTGGGCGCGTCGTCTATCCTGGCGTCGTAGAGCGGCGGTTGGAGTACGCCGGCGGGGAAATTGATGTCATTCATCTGCCCCGAGTAGTAGGCATTCACTGTCGGAGGGGTCATACCCCATTCACCGTGGTCCACCGGCCGGCCGATCTTGTTGTAACTGCGGTGGCGCTCGAACTCGGTGGCGCGCTGCACGTTGCCCAGAAAATCATTGCGCGCGATCTTCACTGAGCTGTAGTCGCGCCATTTTTCGGGATAGCCGATCTTGTTGCGAATGCCGCGCAGCTTGGCCAGGGCCTGCTGTTTGGTCTCCGGGCTCATCCAGTCCAGTTGCGAGATGCGCAGCGCCATGGCGTCCTCAATGCGCCGCACCATATCCAGCGTGCTCGCCTTCAGCTCAGGAGAGAAGACCTTGCGCACGTAGGCCTGCCCCAGCGCCTCGCCCAGGTCGCGATCAGTGAACTGCACGCAACGCCGCCAGCGCGGCTGTATCTCTTTGGCGCCGCGCAGGTACTTCAGATAGAAATCGAAATTCTCCTGCACCAGCGGAGGAGAGAGATACGGCGAATATCCGTTGGCCAGATGGAAGCGAAGATAATCCTTCCAGTTGGCCAGAGGCTCGCTTTTCAGGCGCGCCTCAAGCTCCTTGAAAAAGGAGGGCGGGGCGACATTGACGATCTCAAACTGCGGCGCCTTCAACGCGCGGAAGTAGGCCGGCCAGTCGAAGCTGGGGACCATCTGCTCCAGCTCGGCCAATTTGATCTTGTTCTTGCGCTTGTAAGGGTCGCGCCGCTCCACGCGCGTCATCGACGCCGTAGCCAGCGCGGTTTCGATGCGCAGGACGTTGTCCGCATTCTGCTTCGCGAGCTCGGGATTGTCGCCCAGCAGCTCGAAGATTTTTTGCACGTGTTGGAGATAGCGCTCGCGGATCTCCTTCGATTTCGCGTCGTCTTTGGTGTAGTAGTCGCGGTCCGGCAGCCCGATGCCGCCCTGGGTCATGCCGGCGATCTGCTGCTCGGAGTTGTCGGGGTCCTGCAAGGATCCGCTCTGGAACAGGATGGCGCCGCCGAGATCGAGCTGCAACCGGGCCACCAGCGGCGCCAGATCGCGCGCTGACCTGAGCTGCGCAATCTGCGTCAGCTCCGGCTTAAGCGGATTGAGGCCCGCTTTTTCGACCGCGCCCTCGTCCATGCAGGCCGAATAAAAGTCGCCGAT
>DASTJB010000121.1:0-5941 GCA_035717005.1 Candidatus Angelobacter sp. | reverse complement strand
GCTGGTTTTACATCATCCCGCGCGAAGGCGAGCCGACCAAGCTGGTACACCGCATTGAGGCCGGGCATCTCGATTCCCTGCCGGGCAGCAAGCGGGAATACTCCTCCTGGCGCGAGTTGTGGGACAACCTGCAGGCCATGCTGGTCCGCCATCGCACGGTGGCCATGCAGTACTCGCCCAACAACCTGATTCCCTACATCGGGCTGGTGGACGCAGGCACGGTCGAACTGGTGCGCAGCTTCGGCAAGGAGATCGTCAGCTCGGGCGATCTGGTGGCGAAGTTTGAAGCTGCCTGGTCGGAAGAGCAGATCGCCAGCCACTTTGCCGCGCGTGACGCCATCGACGCGATTGTCCCCGAATGCTTTGCAGAGATCGGCCGGCGTGTCCGCAGCGGAAAGGTCACTGAATATGAGATCCAGCAGTGGCTGGCCAAGGCGTTCAAGCGCGAAGATCTGGTCACCGAAGACCTGCCGATCGTCGCCGTGAACGCCAACAGCGGCAACCCGCATTACGGGCCGCAGGCCGAGGGGTCGGCGCAGATCAAGCCGGGCGACTTCGTCCTGCTCGACATCTGGGCCAAGCGGAACACACCCAATGCCGTCTATTACGACATCACGTGGACCGGCGTGATCGGCACGCCGTCAGAAAAGCAGGTGGAAATTTTCAGCATCGTCACCGGGGCGCGCGATGCCGGCGTCAAAAAAGTCCAGGAGGCCTTTGCCGCCAAAAAACGTATTGCGGGCTGGGAGGTTGACCACGTCACGCGCGAGCACATCTCCAACGCCGGTTACGCGCAATATTTCACGCACCGCACCGGGCATTCGATTGGCGTGAACGTCCACGGCAACGGCGCCAACATGGACAACCTGGAGACCAAGGACGATCGCGAAATCATTCCCAACACCTGCTTTTCCATTGAGCCGGGCATCTACCTGCCGGAATTTGGCGTGCGCAGCGAGGTGAACGTGCTCACGCGCAACGGCTCAGCCGAGGTTACAGGTAAAATACAAACGGAACTGGTCCTTATTTAATGGCAGATACGGAAACAAGCACCCCCAACACAGCGGCCCCGGCCGCTGCGGTCCCATTCACTCCCATGGCGGCGCTGGCCCCGGCTGTGGCATGGTTTATTCCCGGCGCGGGACACCTCATCCAGAAGAAATGGATTCGCGGCTTGCTCATCCTGTTTTGCGTCGCGGGAATGTTCGCCTTCGGCGTGGCGATGGAAGGAAAGATCTACAAGCCCAACACCGGCGACCTGCTGGACATCCTGGGCTTCGTCGGCGATCTGGGCTCCGGCGCGCTCTACATTCTGGGGCGCATCTTTGAATGGGGCAGCCTCAACATCACCACGGCCAACGCCGACTACGGGACAAAGTACATTGTGGTCGCCGGCCTCTTGAACATTATGGCCGCGGTTGACGCCTATCACATCGCGATTGGGAAGAAAAAATGAGCGTCACTCTTGCCCTCCAACTCTCGCACTTCAGCGCAGCGGCGCTGTTCGCCTTCTTCTTTTCCATCGTCTTCGGCATCACGCAGCGCAACACGCCGAATGAGATGATCCGCTACGGGGCGTACTGCTTTGCCGTGGCGATGGCCGGCATGTTCGTGGCCGGCTGGGTGATGTGGGGATTACATCATTAGGCTTTTCTGAAATCCCGAATCCGGCGCGACCGGGGCCCCCGACGCGCGCCGGTTTTTGCGCGTGGCTGGGTGGATGAGCGGGTGAGGCATCCCTGCCTGCTGAAAAAACCGAAGGTACAGCTCTATTTCTAGAATGCCGGCCTCTACTCGGCGATAGGGCTCCCTCGCTTCGCTCGGGATTTCAGGAACAACTTACTTCGGCTCCGTCCCGCTCTTCACCTCGCCGCCATAGGTGATTTTCGTCTTTACGCCGAAGCGCTTGTAGTTGGTGTATTTCACGATTTCGCGGATCTGGACGTCGCCGCTGGAAAAGTGCAGGACATCGTCGGCGCGCGTGTAAGTCGGGAACCAGTATTGTCCGTCAACCTGTTCGCGATAGGTCACAAACCTGGGCGTGAGGTTCTCCTGGTCTCGTTTGCGGATATCGGGCACGTTTTTGCCGCAGGTCTTCACGATTTGAAAATCCTGATTGTCCACCCAGATGCGTCCCTGGAAGAAGCGCGGCCCGCCGTTCTTTTCGACTTTTTTCGGCGCGACATCGAAGACATAAGTCTGCAGCTCATCGACGCGCTGCTGCCCAACATAGAGGATGTTGTACTGGCCCAGGTCCTGTGACGTCAGCACGAAGGGGAGCCGGTTGCGGAAGTCGTCGAAGTCTTCCCTGGTGATCTGGATCCTGCTCAACGTGGGCTGGGGCGCATAGGTGACCTTTTCGATGCGATTGCCCTTATCGTCATAAAGCACATCTGTGGTCTGCTTGAATTCGCCGTCCACCGTGCTGCCGTCGAGCGTCTGCACGATGATTTCCTGGGTGTAGGTGTAATGATTGCGCGCATCTTTGAAGACCGCTTCCTTGCCGGCAAACTTCTGGATCAGCTCCTGCACGCTTACGCCCTGGGGCGGGGCGGAATTGAGCGGACCGTTGCCGTCTTCACAGTTGGTCTGCGCCGCAGCCGCCAGCGGCAGCAAAACCCCGAGCAGGGGCAGGCACACGCGTAACTTGAGTCTTGGATGCCTCATGAGTTTTCCTTCAGGTTGTTCTCAGGGTTAGATGCTCGGAGTACGCGGCCGGCAACCTGCTGGTTGTCCGCTTAACAAATCAAAATGCAAAGAGCCATTCACGTTCGAGATGAATGGCCCTTGGGAACTAAGCTGCACCCGGCGCCCTAAGGCTTTTTCTGCGGCTTGGAGTCGTCCTTAGCCTCACCCTTATAGGTGATTTTCGTCTTCACGCCAAAGCGCTTGTAATTGGTGAGCTTGATGATCTCGCGGATCTGCACGTCTTGCATGCGGAAGTGCAGCGTGTCATCTGCGCGGATATAGGTGGGAAACCAGAACTGGCCGTCGATCTGCTCGCGATAGGTCACAAATCTGGGCGTCAGGTTTTCCTGGACGTTCTTTTTCTTAGGGTTGTTGGCTATGGTCTCCGGCACCGTTTTGCCGCAGTTCTTCACGATCATCTTGTCCCGCTGGTCCACCCAGATCCGTCCCTGGAAATAGCGCTGGCCCTTCTCCAGGGTCTTGGGCGCAATGTCGAAAACATAGGTCTGGATCTCATCCACCTGCTGCTGTCCAACATATAGCAGGTTATATTTCGGAAGTTCGGAGGTCGTGAGCACGAAGGCCATCAGCCGGCGGATATCGTCAAAGTCGCTGCGGTCGAGGCTGACCCGCGTCAGCGTGCTCTGCGGAGCAAACGTCACATTTTCGATCCGCTCGCCCTTATCGTTATAAGTAATGTCCTGCACCAGGCGGTATTCGCCATCCACGGTAGTGCCGTCGAGCGTCTGCACCGTGATGTCCTGGGTGTAGGTGTAGTTGTTGCGCGCCTCGCGGAAGAGCTCTTCCTTCGCGGCAAACTGCTCGATGATCTGCTGCGCGGTCATGCCCTGGGGCTGGGCCGGATTGAGCGGGCCCGCGCCCGACTCACAGTTGGTGTCGGCGCGCAGCGTAGCCGGCGCGAGCAGCAGAATGGAAGACAGAATCACCCGCAAGGCGGATTCATGAAAGCTCATCTGGGGTTCCCCTGGAACGCGAACGAAAGTCGTGGCGCTCCGCAATGTAACACGACTCTGGCCTACAGCCACAAAAGGTTTTACACTGGCGTGCTCTTCATGAAGGAGGCCGGATGCGCCGTTTCACGCTCGTACTTGCGTTATTCATCGCTATTGTACCCATGGGACGCAGCTTTGGTCAGCCTATTGCCCCCACTGCCGGGAAAAAGCCCTTCACCTTTGAAGACTTGATGGCGCTTAAGCGGATCAGTGGCCCGGTCATCTCGCCCAACGGCATGTGGGTGATGTTCTCCGCCATGGACGTGGACTTGAACGCCAACCGGAAGACCACGCATCTGTGGCTGGTACCGACGGCGGGCGGCGAGGCACGGATGCTGCCGGCAACGGCCGCAGGCGAAACCGGCGGCAAGTGGTCGCCGGATGGGAAGAGTTACCTCTACCTCAGCGCGGCGGAGGGCGGCTCGCAAATCTGGGTAAACAGCTTCGATCCGGCAACCGGATCGCCGGGCGGCGCGCCCAAAAAAATTACCAGCATCTCCACCGAGGCGGACGGAGCCATCTGGTCGCCCGACGGCAAGAACATCGTCTTCACCTCTGAGGTGTATCCCGGCTGCATGGACGATCTCTGCAACAAGTCGAGTGACGAGACAGCGGCAAACTCGAAAGTCAAAGCCCGGATTTTCACGCGGCTCTTCTATCGCCACTGGAACCGCTATAACCCGCTCAAGCGCACGCACCTTTGGGTGGTGCCGGCCGAAGGCGGCGCGGCCAGAGACCTGACGCCCGGCGATCACGACGTTCCACCCTTCAGCCTGGGCGGGCAGGACCTTTACGCAATTTCGCCCGACGGTAAGGAAGTCGCCTTCACCAGCAACATTGACGAAGTGGAAGCAACCAGCACCAACAATGAAATCTTCGTGGTGCCAATCACCGGCGGGGAGCCGAAAAAGCTTTCCACCAGCCCGGGCAGCGACTCCACGCCGCTCTATTCGCCTGACGGCAAGTGGCTGGCCTGGCGCATGCAGAAGCGCGCCGGATATGAGAGTGACCGCTTCCGCCTGGTGGTCTGTGATCGCGCTTCAGGAAAAATCACCAACCTGACCGAAGACTTTGACCAGTGGGTGGAATCGTATGCCTGGTCTCCCGATTCCAGGTTCATCTACTTCACCTCGGAAAAAGAGGGCGGCTCGCCCATCTACCGCTTGAATTTTCCCGTGGCGCTTGCCGGCAACAAGCCGAGCGGAACCGGCATAAAGGCGATCGAAGAGATCGTGGGCGGCACCAACGATGACGTGAGCGTCTCCGCCGACGGGCAGACGCTGGTGTTTACGCAGCTCTCCGTGCGGGCGCCGAGCGAGGTCTACGAAGCATCCATCGGCGGAGAGAGATTGAAGATTATCGGTGAAAAGATTGACCAGGGAAAGATTACCAACCGCCGCGAGTTCATGTTGAATTACCCTTCCCACCCGCTCACCCACATGAATGATGCGGTACTGGACAAAGTTCAAATGCAGCCGGCCGAGTCATTCTGGTTCGCCGGCGCCGGCGGGACCAAGGTGCAGGGCTTCCTGGTAAAGCCGCCGAATTTCGATAAAGAGAAAAAATATCCCGTGAAATTCCTGATCCACGGCGGGCCGCAGGGCCAGTGGGGCAACGAGTGGTCCTACCGCTGGAACGCCGAGTTGTTTGCCGCCGATGGCTACGTGGTCATCATGGTCAATCCGGGGGGAAGCACCGGCTACGGCCAGGCATTCATCGACCGCGTAAACAAAGATTGGGGCGGCGCGCCCTATGTGGACCTGATGAACGGGCTCGACTTTGCGGAAAAGACGTTCCCGTTCATCGATAAGGACCGCGAATGCGCTCTGGGCGCCAGCTACGGCGGTTACATGATCAACTGGATCCTCGGCCACACCAACCGCTTCAAGTGCCTGGTCTCACATGACGGCATGTTCAACACCGAGTCCGCCTACGGCACCACGGAGGAACTGTGGTTTCCGGAATGGGAGTTCGGCGGCACGCCGTGGACCAACCGCGAGGGTTATCGCAAGTGGTCGCCGCACCTGTTTGCCGCGCAGTTCAAGACGCCGACGCTGGTGGTCCACGGCCAACTCGACTACCGGCTCGACGTCTCCGAGGGATTTCAGCTCTTTACCACGCTGCAGCGGCTGGGCGTGCCGTCAAAGATGCTCTACTTCCCCGACGAAGGCCACTGGGTGCTCAAGCCGCTCAACAGCCAGCTCTGGTACAAGACGGTGAATGGCTGGGTGGAGCAGTAT
>DASTJB010000120.1:0-26780 GCA_035717005.1 Candidatus Angelobacter sp. | reverse complement strand
CTCGTCCAGACTGAGCCTCAACCGTTTAAAAAGGTCAAGCTAAAAGCCATCGGCCAAGAGCTAAGGGCTAAGAGCTGCCTTACTGCAGGTCCGCTTTGTCGGGATTGTAGTAGAAGTGTGCCCGGATGGTCAGGAACTCGCCGGTGAACTGGTTGGGCAGGTTGGGCAGCGGAATGGCGTCGGTAATCGCACCCCAGGCCGCGCGGTCCAGTGAGACGTCACCCGAGCTGGAGATCAACTTCATTCCTTCGACCTTGCCGTCTTTGGTGATGGAGAATTCAATCACCACCACGCCTTTCTTCATCACCGGGGGAAGCGCCGACACGGGAATCAGCGGGTCCCAGTGATTCTGCACCGTGTAATGCAGCCGCTTCATGTATGGGCCAAAATCCACGCCGAGCGTGTCGCTGAGTATCTCCATGGCATCGCGCCGGTCGGTTCGGGGATGGACCACGCTCCCGTATTCACCTCCACCGTACTCCACGCCGGCGCCATGGCCGCTGGCCACTGACTGCACTGCCTGGTTGACCGTCGCGCCCGGGGAAGCAATGGTAAACGGCGACTTCTTCGGCGTATTCGGTTGTGGCGCCTGCAGCTGAGCGTTTTGTGTGGCCTGTGGCGGGGCTGCGGCGGTGGCGGGCGGTTGCTGCATCGCCTGTTGCGGCGGAGGCTCAGCCGCCTTGGGCGCGCCCGGCTTGCGCGCATTCAGCAGCTTGCGCAAAAAGTCCTTGTCAACGGCAGGCTTATTGGTCTGCGCAATACGGTTTCTGTCTGAAATAACGTCAGTTGGCGGCGGAGTCTTGATTTTCTGCTGGTCGCTGGGGAGATCGAGGAAAATCGTGCTCTTAGGCTCTTTGATGGCAACGACAACCGGATGGTCCTTGGTCCACTTGGGAATGAGGAGAAGGAGCGTGATGATGATGCCGTGCGTGATCAGGGAGATCCACGCGGCTTCGCGGCGCCGGTAACTGGAGACTACGTCTTCAGAAAGGTCTTCATCGAGCAGGTGCAGGTGCAGTTCAGGTGCTGACGGCGCCTTTGCCGTCTGATCACTGTTTTCTGCGGCACCACGTTGTGCTTCCATTACGGGAATAAAGAACCACCACCCGCCTGAACGGCGCTGTTGTTTTGCTAGTAACTATTCTCTCATTAGAACGCGCGTTCTGAGCTGTCTTTGCAGGCACTAAAGATCAAAAAAGACATGTTCTAGTGGAAATTACTGACAGGTTGAAGGAAGCAGGAGTAAACGCTTAACACATGTTTACAAACAATTTACAGGGAGTGCAATTTGGCATTGCGCGCGTGCTCGTCGATGGCAGATAAGATGCTCAGCGCGGCGCTCAAGGCATCTCGTCCATCTTCCAGCGAGACCACCGGCCGGCTGCGCCGGCGCACGGCGTCGAGAAACGATTTCAGCTCCGCGCGCAGCGGCTCTTCGGGTTCAACCCTGGGCCGGTTCAACGTCACTCCCGGGATCGGCACATTGGATGAAGACGGCGACTCCGCGAACGTCATCAAGCTGTGCAGCGAAAATTTCTCTTCCTGCGTCACGCGAATCTGAAAAACATCCTGCCGGCCATAATCGATGGAGACGTATTCCCGCGGCTGAAAGAAGCGCAGCTTACGCACGCGTTCGGTGCTGATCCGGCTGGCGGTGAGGTTGGCGACACAACCGGAGTCAAATTCCATGCGCACGTTGGCGATGTCGACTTTCTCCGAGACCACCGGTAAGCCGACCGCGCGAATCTCCTTCACCGGCGACTTTACGAATGAGAGCACGACGTCGATGTCGTGAATCATCAGATCGAGCACCACGTCCACGTCCAGGCTCCGCGCGCTGAAGACACTCAGCCGGTGGACCTCAAAAAACATCGGCTTGGTCAGCAGCGGAATGGTCGCCTTGACGGCAGGATTGAACCGTTCCAGATGCCCAACCTGTGCCACCCGCTGGTTCGCCCTGGCTAGACTGATGAGTTCGTCGGCCTCGGCCAGTGAAGGCGCCACCGGTTTTTCGATGAGCGCGTCGATTCCTGCGGCCATCAGCGTGGCCGCGACGCTGCGGTGATGAACCGTGGGCACTGCGACGGAGGCCGCCTCCACGCGTCCGAACAAATCTTCGACCGTCGCGAAGGCCGAGCAGCCAAATTGCGCCGCTACTGCTTGCGCCCGTGCGGTGTCCTGGTCGACCACGCCGACAAGCTCCACGCCCTGGCCCTGTTTTTGCAGGTCGTGGTAAACGCGGGCATGGTTCCGGCCAAACGAACCTACACCAACGACTCCTACGCGGATTGCACTTTCGTTCGCCAAATCCCTGACTTCCCGGCAGCTGGAGCAACCGAGCAGGTTATCATTCCCGCCAGCAGGAGACCAAGATGGGGCGTGTATTTGGGTTCTTGACGTTGATTATCGCCGTCGCCGTGGGCGCCTATATTTACATGCGCCAGACCCAGAGCGTCACGGCGCCCGGCAGCAGTTCTCCAACTTCGACGGTTGACCTGATGGGCGTGCGCAGCGACCTTCTGGCCATCGCGCAAGCTGAGCGCACCCATGCCGCACTGCAAGGCAGCTACGCGTCCATTGAGACCCTGCGCTCCCAGGGGGAACTCGCAATCGAGCGCAACAATCGCGGGCCGTACAATTATTCGGCAGAGATCAGCGATTCGGGATTTCGGATTGTGGCCACCTGGTCGGGCGGCGAAGCGGCCGGCGGGCCGAAGACGATCAGCATCGACCAGAGCATGCAGATCACTCAACAGTAGCTAGGCGGCCTTGCGAACGCGCAGCTGTTGCGCCACCACCTTCAGGTCGGCAACAAACTTCCTCATCTCTTCATGGCGCGCGTCGTCGTCCGTCGCGCGCAAGATTGACGACGGGTGCACGGTCGCGAGCACGCAGGGCGCAATTTCCGATCTCACCCATGCGCCCCGGTGCTGGGTCACGCGAAAATCGCGCCCCAGAATTCCCTGAGCGGCTGTCGCGCCAAGCAGAACAACCACTTCTGGCCTGACCACGCTGATTTCGGCGATTAGCCACGGGCGGCATGCACTGATCTCGATGGCATTCGGCTTCTTGTGCAGGCGGCGCTTGCCTCGCGGCTCCCATTTGAAATGTTTGACGATATTCGTGACGTAGACATCTTCCCGATCGATTCCAGCGGCGGCCAGCGCTTTATCGAGCACCGCACCGGCTGGTCCCACGAACGGCCGGCCGGCGAGGTCTTCTTTATCGCCCGGCTGCTCGCCCACCATCATTACGTGTGCCCGAGCGCGGCCCTCGCCAAAAACGGTTTGCGTGCCGCGCTTCCACAGCTCGCAAGCTTTGCAGCCAGCGGCAGCGTTGCGCAAGGACTCCAGAGTTGGTTTTGGCGGGACCAGCGGCGCGGCCGTAACGAGAGGACCTTTGGGCATATATCCATTTCGATGCGCACCCCCTGAACGCAGGCCGCCTCGAACCGTGCGCGCTCCCTCATATAGACTGCTGGCCAAACATCTGGAGCATCGCATGAAATTTCACACGGAATTCCTGAGCTTCAATACCAAAAAGCATCGCGAGTACGTGCACATCACTCCCCAGGTGGAGAAGATTGTCCACTCGAGCGGCGTAAGCAACGGTCTGGTGCTGGTTTCAGCCATGCATATCACCGCCGGAGTTTATGTGAACGATGATGAGCGGGGCCTGATCCAGGACATCGACCGCTGGCTGGAACAACTGGCGCCGTTCAAGGAAGACTACCTTCATCATCAGACCGGCGAGGACAACGGTGACTCGCACCTGAAAGCCATCCTGGTGCACCATCAGGTGATTCTGCCGGTGATGAACGGCAAGCTTCTGCTGGGGACCTGGCAGCGCGTCTTTTACGCGGAATTCGATGGCCAGCGCTCCAAGCGCGTAGTCGTCGCGGTCATGGGAGAGTAGCCCGGGTTGGCGGGCTGATCAGGCAGCTCCTGTCATCTTCTGCGGACCTGCGGGAAGGTTCAGCAGGACCTCCGGTTGTGCCGTCAAAGAGATTTCCGCCCCAAGCGAGGCGGTTAAAGCCTGCAAGTGGGGCAGGTCTTTGAGAAAAATGCTCCGCGCATCCTGGATTCCCGCTTGCGATGCTTCCGTTGTCTTCCACTTCAGCGCCAGTTCACAGCGCCCTTCCTTCACCTGGGCTGCCACGGTCAACACCAGCGGATTGGTGTTGCGGCCAACCAGTTTGCTGAGGAACAACACCAGCAGGCAGCGCAGCACCGGGCTGCTACTTACCTGCACCGAGGGTCCCCACTGGCGGTCCAGGGACAGCAGGCCGGAATGCAGAAGCACGTTGAAGTCGCCGACAATGTCGTTCAGCAGCGCGTCCATCGATATCCACGCTCCCGCGGGCGCAGGGGTCTCACGCACAAGCGCCGAAATTGCCTTGGTCAAAGCGATGGCGCGGTCGGCCTGCTGCTCCGTGGTACGCAGATCGCCCAACGCCGCGGCCGTTGCGCCTTCATGCATGCCGGTCAGCTCCAGAAAACAACGCACACTGGTCAAAGGCTGGGAAAGATCGTGGACCAGCGAGTTGATCAGGGCGCGCAGGGGCTCCTGCTGCTCGGTAACGTCCGGCGCCTCGTCAGGAAACGCCGAATTAGTCGCGCTAGCTTCCTGTATCACGTCACTGTTATGTTCACTATCAAACGACTCCGAGGAGTGTACCGGCGCCGGCCGGCCAATCCTGTAGCCTGAGCCACGGATGGTATAGATGAGCTTGTCTTCATCTCGGGAATCAATCTTCTTGCGCAGATAGTTTACGTAGACGTCGACTAGATTGCTGTCGCTCCCCAAATCCAGGCCCCACGAATCCCGCAGCAGGTCCTGCCGGCTTACCGTTTCACCAGCATGGCTCATAAGAAGAAACAGCAGCTCGAATTCTTTGGGACTGAGTTTGATCTCGCGTTTTCCGCGCTGCGCCTTGCGCGAAGCCGGATCGAGCTCAAGGTCTTCTACCCGCAGAACGCTCAGAGAAGGGTCCGCCTTGCGCCGAAGCAGCGCTTTCGCGCGTGCGGCAAGCTCCTGGAATGAGAAGGGCTTGGTGATGTAGTCGTCGGCCCCCAGGTTCAGCGATTGAATCCGGTCAGAGATGCGATTGCGCGCGCTCAGCACCAGAACGGGGGTCTTCAGCCCTCCGGCGCGGAGCCTTTCCAGCAGCTTTAAGCCGTCTGTCTCGCCCAGATTCAGGTCCAGGATAATAAGCTTGTAGTTTTGCCGCTTTAGCTCGGATAGCACACTATCTTCATCCAGTGCTGTATGCACTGAATATCCTTGCAATTCCAGAGACTTGGAAAGAAAGCTAGCCAGATGAACATCATCATCTGCCAGAAGTATAGACATACCAACCAACCTTCCTGAGCGCCGGCTGCAAGGGGACATCCGGCAATGCATGGGCACAATTTAAACTTCTCAGGTATCCGGAAGACTTGCTCTTTGTCGTGAATTCTAGAACAGAATGGTTGAATTTTTCTAAGGATTATTGAATTTATTTTGTAAAGAGTAATCTTGGGCCCCATTGCCGATTTAGCTTTTCTGATTCCCATTTTGAATTTTCTAAACCGGCTGCCTCTCATTACGCTGACGAGAGCCGGTCCGTCAGAAGTGGTGGCCCCTCCGTTTCGCGTTGCGGGGAATCTTGATACGATAAAGGGTTTCCACCCTGTGAAAGGCGGCTCCTGTCCTAATGGCAGCAAAAGTTTACAAGAACTTCATCGGCGGCGAATGGGTTGAATCCCGCACCGGTCAGACGTATGAAAACCTCAATCCCGCTGATACTCGCGACGTGCTTGGCGTGTTTCAGCGCTCGGACAAACGCGACGTGGACGATGCCGTCTCCGCCGCGCGCCAGGCCTTTGGCCGCTGGCGGCTGGTGCCTGCGCCGCGCCGCGCCGAAATTATCTATCGCGCCGGAGAGATCCTGCTGGAGCGCAAGGAAGAGTATGCCCGGCTCATGACCCGCGAGATGGGCAAGGTGCTCAAGGAAACCCGTGGCGATGTCCAGGAAGCGGTTGATACAGCGTATTACATGGCGGGCGAGGGGCGGCGCCAGTTCGGCGCCACCGTTCCTTCAGAATTGCCCAACAAGTTTGCCATGGCGGTGCGCATGCCCATCGGCGTATGCGGCATGATTGCGCCCTGGAACTTCCCCATGGCCATTCCATCCTGGAAGCTTCTGCCGGCGCTGGTGTGCGGCAATACCTGCGTCATCAAGCCTGCGGAAGACACGCCACTCTCAACTTTGAACCTGCTCAAGGCCCTCACCGATGCCGGGCTTCCCAAGGGCGTTGTCAATGTGGTGACCGGCTTCGGACCCGAAGCGGGAGCGCCGATCGCCGAACATCCCGAAGTAGACGCGATTTCATTCACCGGGTCCAGCGAAGTTGGACGCCTGGTGGGTGAAACTGCCGCGCGCGGTTTCAAGCCGTGCTCGCTTGAAATGGGCGGTAAGAACGCGATCATCGTGTTGGACGACGCCAATCTCGATCTTGCTGTTGATGGCGTGCTCTGGGGCGCATTCGGCACCACCGGCCAGCGCTGCACCGCAGCCAGCCGCGTAATCGTGCAGAAGGGCGTCTATCGCCAGTTTGCAGACCGGCTTATTTACCGGGCGCAGCGGTTGAAAGTTGGCGATGGGCTCGACGAAAGCGTGGATATGGGCCCGCAGATCAACGAGCAGCAGGTTGCCACTACAGAAAAGTACGTCCAGATCGGCAGGAACGAGGGGGCCAGGCTCGAGGCGGGCGGCAAGGCCCTGAACACGCCCGGCCATGCCTACGGATGGTTCTTTGAGCCTACGATCTTTACTGACGTGAACGAGAAGATGCGCATTGCCCAGGAGGAAATTTTCGGTCCGGTGCTCAGTCTCATTCCGGTCGATACTTTTGACCAGGCTATTGAGATCGCCAACAGCGTGCCCTACGGCCTCTCGTCTTCGGTCTATACCCGCGACGTCAACAAGGCCTTCCGCGCGATGCGCGACATCTATGCGGGCATCACCTACGTCAATGCCCCGACCATCGGCGCCGAGGTGCATCTGCCCTTCGGCGGTACCAAGGCGACGGGAAACGGCCATCGCGAGGGCGGTTTGGGCGCGATTGACTTTTATACCCAGTGGAAATCGATCTACATCGATTTTTCTGACAAATTGCAACGTGCGCAGATCGATACCGGGGAGTAATTCAGCCTTTGGCGGTCAGCTTATAATGTCAGGCAAGGACTCCGCGGAGAACATAAGACGCGCGAGCAGTACCCGTGTCCGCACAGAAAACGGATAAGAGCAAACGTTCGCTTCCACTCACGCAACGGCGTGCCTTGCTGGTACCGTTGGCCCTGGGCATCGTGCTGCTCTTCGGCGTGGTCTTCTCCCAGCAGGCATTCAATCTCAAGCATCTGCGGCCTGACTCCGCCGAGCAGACGCTGGCCCTGGTTGCGCTCTCCGCCGTCGTATTTCTGCTGCTGGTGGTCCTGACCTTCGTTCTGCTGCGCAACCTGCTCAAACTCTATGCCGAGCGTCGTTTGGGAGTGCTGGGTTCACGCTTCCGCACGCGCATGGTTATCGGCGCGCTGATGCTCTCATTTGCGCCGGCGATTGTCATGTTCATGTTCTCTTATGGGCTGATGAACCGCTCCATCGACAAGTGGTTTTCCAGTCCGGTGACGGCGTTGCAGCAGGATTCCGGCAAAGTGGGTGCTCTGCTTTCCGCCTACACCGGCGACAATGCCTTGCAGGAAGCAGTCGAAATCTCTGAATCTCCCGAAGTCCAACGCGCCTTTGAGACCGCGAACTACACCGGCGTGCTGCATGAGTTTCGCCGCCACCAGCCTACGCTCCAGGGCGGCTTCGCCGTTGCCCTGCGCGATGGCGACGCGGTTGCCAGTCTGGGCGCACCGCGTTCCTGGGCGGCGATGCGTTCAGCACTTCCCCAGCTCGAGAAAATCGAGAAATCGCCGCAAAAGTGGGGCTTTGTCGATAAAGAGTACCTTCTGGCGGCGGCCCCGGCGGGGAAGTCGGCGTTGATTCTCGTCGGCTTGCCGCTTCCCAGCGACTTCTCCTCAACCCTCGACCAGATCAGCCAGAACCAGCGCGATTACCAGACGCTCAGCCGCGAAGCCAAGCGCATCCGCGGCCTCTACATGCTGCTGCTCACGTTGCTGACGGTGCTGGTGCTGTTCGTCGCCACGTGGTTTTCGCTGTTCGTGGCCAAGCTGGTCACCCGTCCCGTGGAAGCGCTGGCGGAAGCCACGCGCGAGATCTCCGTAGGGCATCTGGGCCATCGTGTGGAGGTTTCGGCTGCCGACGAACTCGGCCAGCTCGTCTCGTCCTTCAACAACATGGCTTCCGAACTCGAGTCCAGCCGAAAGCAGATCGATGAGTCAGCGCTGGCGCTGCAAAGCACCAACACCGAACTGGAGCAGCAGCGGCGCAATATCGAAACCATTCTGGAGAACATCCCGACCGGTGTACTCTCGCTTGGGCCGGACCGGCGCGTTACGCACAGCAACGTGGCTTTCGGGCGCATGTTCTGGCCGCGTGGCGGCCCACCCGTGGCGGGCTCTGCGCTGCACGAAATCTTCCACCCTGAAACGGCGGCCGATCTGGAGCACCTGTTGCGGCGCGCTGACCGCATGTCAGTCACGGCCGCGCAGTTTGAGATTCCGGTCGAGAAAGAAAAGCTGAACGTGAGCGTGACCGTCTCGTCAGTACAGCACGGCAAGCAGCGGCTGGGCTATGTGATTGTCTTCGAAGACTACAGTGAGTTGCTCAAGGCGCAGCGCGAGGCCGCATGGCGCGAGGTCGCGCGGCGCGTCGCCCACGAGATCAAGAATCCGCTCACGCCCATCGCGCTTTCTGCGGAGCGCATCCGCCGCCACCTGGACCGGGGTACGGCGCCGGATGAGGCATCGCTGTCAGTCATTCACGGCTGCGCCGCCACCATCAGCGAAGCGGTGCAGACGGTGCGCTCACTGGTGGACGAGTTCTCCTCCCTGGCGCGCTTTCCCGCAGCGCAACCGCGACCTGCGGACATCAATGAGATCGTCGAAGCCACGCTGGCCATGTTCAACGGAAGGCTGGACGGCATTCAGGTGGAAAAGCGGCTTGATGCTCATCTCCCCCTGGCGATGGCCGACCCTGAGGCCATCAAGCGCGCCCTGGCCAACCTGATCGATAACGCCGCCGAAGCCATGCAGACTTCGCGGGTACGGGAGATTCATATCGCCACGTCACTGCTGGAGAGCCGCGACGGCCTGGAGATTGTGATTGCCGACACCGGACATGGGATCGATCGCGAAGTGAAAGAAAAACTTTTTCTGCCGTATTTTTCCACCAAGAAACGCGGCACCGGTCTGGGGCTGGCCATCGTGCGCCGCATTGTTGAAGACCACCGCGGCACGATCCGCGTGGAAGAGAACCGGCCGGCGGGCGCCAAATTCGTGGTGGAACTGCCTCTGGCGAATGAGATGCCGGCAGCGGAGTCGCAGAGTGCATAACATCCTGGTGGTCGACGACGAACGCGATATCCGCGAATCCCTCCGCGGCGTCCTGGAAGACGAAGGCTATAAGGTCGCCGAGGCGGGAAGCGGCGAAGACTGCCTGGAACAGCTGAAGAAGCGCACCTTTGAAGTGGTGCTGCTCGACATCTGGCTCCCCGGCATCGATGGCCTGGAGACGCTGGAACGCATACGCCAGTTGGAAGACGCCCCGGAGGTGGTGATGATCTCCGGCCATGGAACCATCGAGACCGCGGTGCGCGCCACCAAGTTGGGCGCGTTCGACTTTCTGGAAAAACCGCTTTCCATCGACAAAACGCTCATCGTCCTCAAAAACGCGCTGGAAGCCCACCGTCTGCGCCTGGAAAATGCCGAGTTCAAAAAGCAGTTTCAATCCAAGAGCGTCATCGTGGGCGAAAGCATTCCCATGAAGGCCCTCCGGCAGCAGATCAGCGTCATGGCGCCGACGAACGGCCGCGTGCTGATCTATGGTGAATCCGGCACCGGCAAAGAGCTGGTGGCACACGCCATTCACGCGCACAGCCTGCGCAAGGAAAACCTGTTTGTCGAAGTGAATTGCGCCGCCATTCCCGAAGACTGGATTGAAAGCGAGCTCTTCGGCCATCGCAAGGGCGCGCTTCCCGGCGCGGCCGGCGATAAAGAAGGCAAATTCGAGAAAGCCAACGAAGGCACGCTGTTCCTGGATGAAGTCGGCGACATGAGCCTGAAGACGCAGTCCAAGGTGCTGCGCACGCTGGACGAGCAGCGCTTCACGCGCGTGGGCGACGACGAATCCGTCAAGGTTGACGTACGCGTGATAGCGGCCACCAACAAGGACCTGGAAGAAGAGATTTCGCGTGGGAATTTTCGCGAAGATCTGTTTTACCGGCTGAACGTCATTCCGTTTTACGTGCCGCCGTTGCGCGAGCGGAAGGAAGACATCCCGCTGCTGGCCCGGCATTTCCTGAAGGAATTTTCCGCCGCCTACAGCCGCCGCTCGCGCGAGATCGCGGAAGACGCCATCGAAACTCTCTCGCGTTACTCCTGGCCGGGCAATGTCCGCGAGCTGCGCAACGTAATCGAGCGGCTGGTCATCATGAACCCAACGGTGCACAGGATCGAGCGCAAGCACCTGCCGCCGCTGATTCATCGCGAAGGCGGGCGCACGGCCGGAGGCTTCTCCACGCTGCACCAGGCGCGCGCGGCCTACGAGCGCGACTATATCCTGAAGAAGCTGGACGAGAGCCACGGCAATGTTACCCGGGCGGCCGAGGTCCTGGGCCTGGAGCGCAGCCATCTTTACCGCAAGATGAAGACCCTGGGGATCGCGGTGAAGGAGTAGTGTTCGGTATGTCCTGAGTGCAACTTGGATCTCGATCCTGGGTTTAAATAAGAACAAGCTCCGCCTCACTTCGTTACGGGGAGTGAAGAAAATGATGTCCATAAGACTTTGTTCTGTTCTGGCGTTGACCGCGGTGCTGACGGCCCAGACGCAAAAAGCGCCCGCTGCCAAGCCCCAGGAATCCGCTGTCACGATCCACGTCTACAAGTCTGGGTTGTTCTCGGGCTTTGCCCACAATCACGTAGTGCTGGCGCCGGTCGGAGGGGCGAGCATGGATCCGCAGGGGCTCAAGGCCGAAGTGTCCTTCGCGACGAAAGATATGAGGGTCATTGATCCTGGCGTCTCCGACAAGGACCGCGCCGAGATCCAGAGCACCATGCTCGGGCCCAAGGTCCTGGACGCGCAGAAATTCCCGGAGATCCGCTTCAAGTCGTCGCGCATCGAACAGACCTCTGCGCAGCATTACCGCGTGACCGGCACGCTGGACCTGCACGGGACGCGCAAAGAATTGTCGTTCGAAGTCACCGGCACGCCGGAACACTACCACGGTGCGACTAAACTGAAGCAGTCCGATTTCGGCATTCAGCCGATCTCGCTTTTCGCCGGGTCCGTCAAGGTGAAAGACGAACTGAACCTGGAATTTGATATTTACGCGCCGATACCAAAGAAATAGCTGTTCGCAAACGTGCACTGATGGCGATCACCAACTCCCCCAAGCCGGTGCTGCAAGCGTTAGCGGCCAGCGTTGTGTTCTTCGGCGCATTCATGCTCCTGCGCCCCACAGAAAGTTCGACCGCCCACCCGCTCAGTACTGCTCGCGCGCGCAATGCTGTATTGGTTGAGTTGTTCACCTCGGAAGGCTGCTCAAGCTGTCCTCCGGCTGACGCGTTGCTCGGGCGTTTGCGGCAGGACCTCGGGAACCAGGGCCTGAACGTGATCCCGCTTGGATTTCATGTCGACTACTGGAATTCTCTGGGGTGGCGCGACCGTTTCTCGTCGGCTGAATTCAGCCGCCGGCAGGAGCAATATGCCCGGGCTCTGGGCACGGATGGGCCGTACACACCGCAGATGATCGTCGATGGCGGGATCGAATTTGTGGGCAGCGATGCAGCCCGCGCGCAATCGGCAATCATTGACGGCGCGGGGCAACCGCAAACAACGCGGATTGAATTATCGGTGCTGGCCGACCATCCCCGTTTCCTTGACCTGCCTGTAAGAATCTCCAGTTCTGCCAAGGGCGCTGATGTAATGCTGGCCATCACCGAAGACAATCTGGTAACGAAGGTGGGTGGGGGCGAAAATATCGGGCATGAACTGCGTCACACTGCCGTGGTGCGGGAACTTCGGCGGCTTGGCAGTATAACGGACAGTGGAAATTTTAGAGCAGACGTACCGATCGAACTGCGACTCGATTGGAAACGCAATGATCTGCAGCTGGTTGTGTTTGTTCAGGAAAGTCCCGCCGGAAAAGTCCTTGGCGCGGCTTCAGTTTCCCTGCACGCTCAGCAGCGCTGAGGTGCGTCCCAGCTTGTTGAGTTCGTCGGCAAAAAGAGGGTTATTCGGAAACTGCTTGTGGAGCTGTTCGAGACGCCTGCGCGCCTCCGCTGGATTGTTCTTGCGAACGTCCTCGAAAGCGACGAGTAACTTGGCGAACGGCGCCAGGTAGCGTGCGCGATCGGCAGCGAGCGCCAGCTCTTTCATGCCTTCCTGCTCGTCCCCTTTGTAGCCGCCCACACGCAGCACCCAACGCACCGGCGCGGCCTTGCGTCCGATGATGTATTTTCCCAGCCCGCTGGCCACATAAGCGTCATAGGAATCCGGCGCGCGCGCCAGCAGCTTTTCCGCGTAGTCTGTTGCGGCCTTCACGTACGAAAGGGCTTTGAGGTCCTTGCGGGTAAACAGGCCCATATCGTCGCCGCGGAGGCCATTGGTAAGCGAGAGCGCCAACAGGGCCCGGATGTCATTTTGATTGCGATTTATGCGGTCCTGCGCCAGCTTCTCCGCCTTGTCCAGCGCGGAGTCAAAAGCGGTTTTGTTGGCCGGGTCCCACGCATATGAGGTGCGATTGTTGAACGTGTCGTCCTTAGTAAACATCTCGCTGCGGATCACATGCAACCGGTCCAGTTCACGATAAAAAACCGCCCATGCCTGGGCGATAAACGGCAGCGGATCGTCCTGGGCCATCGCCCGGGCTTCATCAGCGGCCTTGAAAGCTTCCTGGAATTTCAGATTGTAGGTGGCACTGTAAGATTGCGAGAGCTTCTCTTCGACCGAAGCGCTTTTGCCGGAGCCGCTTTGCGCTCCAGCGGAAATAACTGAAAGCAGACCCAATAGGATTGCGAACAGCTTCGGTTGGGGGCGGATTGCAAAAATCAAACGTTTCTCTCCAGTACCTTCAGCTCACAGGCATGCTAACAGGTCAAATTCGGTTTGCCGATTTACGAAAGGGTATGTACCCGACAAATGCACCAAAAAAGGTGCGCCTGTGGCGGACACACATTTTCAGGCAGGTTCGATTCCGTTAGATGAATTATACGGCACCGGGATGCGCATTTTTTCAGCGGAACCGGTCGCCCATGGTTGTTTAACCCGGTTCCTGCAGAACAGTTCCGGCAATCTGATGCTTGCTACTCGCCGGGCCGCGCTGGAGCGTGTTCGAGCTTGGCAATCTCCTGGGGAAAGAGCGGATTGTTCGGGAAATGCTGGTGCAGCCACTCCAGCTCCTTGCGGGCTTCTGTTTTGTTACTGTGGCGGAGGTCATCAAACGCCAGCAGAATGCGGGCAAACGGCGCCAGAAAGCGGCCCTTATCCGCCACCAGCGTCAACTCTTTCACGCCTTCCTGCTGATCGCCCTTCAGCCCGCCCAGCCGAAGGATCCACCGCACCGGTGCCGCCTTGCCGCCGACGATGTATTTCCCCATACCGGTGGCAATGTAGGCGTCGTAGTAGCCGGGTGAGCGCGCCAGCAGGGTTTCAGCGTAATTGGTTGCTGTCTTGGTGTAGGAAAGCGCGCTGAATTTCTTTTTCGCGATCAGCGCAGCGTTGTCGGCGCGCAGCCCGTTTACCAGCGTGAGGGCAAAGAGAGCGCGGGCATCTGTTTTGTTCTGCTTCAGCCGTTCCTGCGCGATCTTCTCGGCGCCGCTCAGCGCACTATCGAATGCAGTTTTGTTCTGCGGGTTCCACTGGAGCGGCGGGCCGTCAGCAAAGCGATCGTCGGCGCCGAACAATTCACTGCGAAGAACGTGCAGGCGGTCAAATTCGCGAAACAGGATCGCGCACGCCTGCGCCATCCAGGGGACCGGATCGTCGAGGGCCAGTTTCTTGGCAACTTCAATTTGACGCAAGGCCTCATCAAACTGCAGGTTGTACATTGCCCGATAGCTCTCGTCGAGCACCGTATCTGCATTCGGCCCGTGGCCGGCCGAAATTGTCGTCTTGGTTGTCCCCTGCGCCGCGCTGCGCCCCGGCAGCGACAAAGCAAGAGCCGCCATTGCCACCAATAGAACAGTCCTGCTCTCACTAAGTTGCAAGAAGTCTCCCCGCGCCCGTTGGCCGCAGAATCTTAACAGGTTTGATGCATTTTCATAACCCATTGCAGCGGCGGAAGTTTCCGGTGAAAATCCGATGCGAACCCCATCCCGGGAATATTCCTGGAAGAACCAAGTTATTACCAGGTGTGGCGCACGATCGAACCTCAGACAGGCGCCGCCTGGAGGACTTGTGTCGGAAAAATATAAAGACGAGATCCTGCATGACCATAATCACGATGGCATCGACCGTCGGGGCTTCTTGAAATGCATGGCGTGGGCCGGTACGGGAGCGTTTTGCGTGATGCAAGGGGGCGTGCTCAAGTCGTACAGCCTGAGCCGGCTTTCGGAGCTTACGGAAAAGCAGGCGCACGGCGAGCTGAGCTTCGTACAGATCAGTGACAGCCACATGGGGTTCAACAAGCCCGCGAATCCCGACGTCGCAGCCACACTGAAAGCTGCGGTGGACAAGATTAATGCCCTGCCCACGAAGCCGAGTTTCATCCTGCACACCGGCGACATCAGCCACCTTTCCAAGCCGGAGGAATTCGACAACGTTGACCAGATACTGAAGAGCGCCAGCGCGAAGGATGTCTTCTACGTGCCCGGCGAGCACGACGTGATCGGCGACGACGGCAAGCAATTCCTCGAGCGCTACGGCAAAAACTCACACGGCGCGGGCTGGTACAGCTTCGATCAGAAAGGCGTGCACTTCATTGGACTGGTGAATGTGATGAACCTGAAGGCCGGCGGCCTCGGCTCGCTGGGCCAGGAGCAGCTCGAATGGATGGAAAAGGACGTCAAGCATCTCTCCAAGAGCACGCCGGTCGTGGTGTTTGCTCACATTCCACTCTGGAGCGTTTATCCCGAATGGGGCTGGGGAACCGACGATAGCGCGCAGGCGCTCTCGTACCTGAAGCGCTTCAGTTCGGTCACGGTGTTGAACGGACATATTCACCAGACGATGCAGAAAGTCGAAGGCAACGTGACTTTCCACACCGCTGCATCTACGGCATTTCCGCAGCCCAAGCCGGGCGCCGCGCCCTCACCCGGGCCGATGAAGGTTCCGGCGGAGCAACTGCGCAGCCTGCTCGGAGTGCGCGATGTGAACTACGTGCCCGGCACCAAGGCGCTGGCTGTAATCGATTCAACTCTGGAATAACTCAGGAAACAAAAACAGGAGCGACGTACCATGAGGAGAACTTGCTGGACCCTAGGCATTGTTGCGCTCGCCATCATGCTGACCATGATGGCGGGCCGCGGCAGGGCTTTGGGAACGATCCCCACAGACGACAAACAAGCAACCGAAATCAAGATCGATAACTTCGTCTTTTCGCCAAACACAATCACAGTTCCCGCGGGCACGACGATTCGCTGGACCAATCACGACGACGTTCCGCACAACGTGGTGGCCGATGACAAAAGTTTCAAATCCAAGGTGATGGATACAGACGAAGCGTTTTCCTTCACATTTTCTAAACCGGGCACTTATTCCTACTTTTGCTCCATTCATCCCAAGATGACGGGCAAGGTCGTGGTGCAGTAAGGCGCGCATGGTGAGCCCCTTTGATTTGAAAACGGCCCTGCTGGCGCGGCATGCGCAACACGTCGTGCTGATTCATTTCCCAATCGCGCTGTTCATGGTGAGCGTGGCATTCGATTTTGCCGCCCACTGGAAACGCAGCGCGACTCTTGCTGCGGCGGCATACTTCAACCTGACCATCGCTGCGTTTGCCTCTCTGCCGGTGGTGGCAACCGGATTGGCTGCGTGGCAATGGCAGTTGGAAGGCCAGAAGCTAAAAGGCACGCTGCTTCTTCACCTGGTTCTGGGGATCGCTTCCAGTGTGCTGATCTGGGTGGTGTGGTGGCTTCATTTTCGCGGCCGGAAGCCGCAGCGGGTTCTTCCCCCGTACAGATTGCCCCTGGAAGCGCTCACCGTGCTGGTGGTTGCAGTGACAGCGCATTTAGGCGGTTTCTTGTCCGGGGTCAATGCCCCGCTCTGACCGGCGCTGCATCGAGATAGACCGCCCTGCAGCGGGCGAAAAACTTGACCAAAGAGGAATAGAATCATGGCCGCAGCAGTTATACCAAGAGGAAACGTGAGCGGCCTGGAAAACAACGAGTTCGAAAAACTTGCAGTCCCGCTGCTGGACGGGCTTTACAACTTCGCCTGCTGGCTATGCGGCGATCGCGACGAGGCCCGCGATCTGGTGCAGGAGACGCTGCTTAAGGCGCTGCGAGCGTTTAGCTCTTTCCGCCAGGGCACAAACTTTCGCGCCTGGATGTTTCGCATCCTGCGGAACACTTTCCTGACGAGCAGGACAGGCCTGGAGCGCCGCAATACGCAGCAGGAGGACGAACAGACCTTCGCTGAAGCCGCGGTCAGCGCGGAAACACCGGAACTCGCGCTGATCCGTCGCGCCGATACCGAGCTGGTGCAGGCCGCGATCGCGCAGCTTGCTCCCGCATGGCAGGAAGTGGTTCTGCTGGCCGAGGTTGAGGAGATGAAGTACAAGGAGATTGCCGAAGCGCTGGACGTGCCGATCGGCACGGTGATGTCCCGGCTGGCGCGGGCGCGGCAGCAGATCAAGGCCTATATTGTGGCGACGCTCAGCGAAAAGAAAGTTGTAGGTATCAAGCGATGAATTGTGAGCAGAGGGAAAAAACCGCTCTCTACGTCGACGGCGAGATGGAGGCGGCGGCGCAGCAGGCTTTTGCCGGTCATCTGGAGAGCTGCGCGGAATGTTCGGCTTCAGTGCTGGAACAGCAGGAGCTGAAGAAAGCCGTGCGCGTGGCGGGCAAGAAGTTCAGCGCGCCTCCGGAGCTCTATGCCGCCGTCCACCGTGAGTTGCGTCCGAAGGCAAGCGGGCGGAGTTTATGGAGATGGGCCATGGCGCCCCTGGCGGTGCTGGTGCTGTCCCTTGTTACCTATCTTGTGTTGCCGCGCCGTGTTGACCCGATGATGTCGGGATTAGTAAACCAGCACTTAACTACGCTGGCGAGCAGCAACCCGGTTGATATCGCAGACAGCAACCTGCATGTCGTAAAACCGTGGTTTCAGGGCAGGGTGCCTTTCACCTTCAATATGCCGGAACTGGCGGGAACCAGTTTCAAGCTGATTGGCGGCAAGCAGGTTTTTGTGAATCAGCGTCCCGGAGCACAGCTGCTGTACCTGGCAGGCCAGCACAAGGTTTCGATCTTTATCTTTCAGGCCGCTGACAGGGGGCCGGAGACAAGATCGCCAAGCTGGAACCATGATCTTTCCTTTACGGTCGGCTCCTGGACTGCCGGCGGCCGGGAATGCTATCTGGTAACAGATGGAAATCAAAACGAGGCGGGCAAGCTGGCCACCATGTTCCAGGAAGCCAACCGCTCCTAAGTTCTCTTCTATTGCTTCCCTGTCGGCTTCACATCGCCTTTGGGCATCCACGGCACGGTGCTGACTCTGCTGACGTATCGATTCGCGAGCAACCAGTTGTCGCCGCTCTTCTTCCATACATCGACTACAAAAAATTCGCCGTCCTCCGCCGCGCCTTTCCAGGTGGCCTTCTGCACACGATCAAATTTGACGATGGCCGTGTCACCCTGGTCGAGCACGGAGAGCTGGCGAATGATGAAGGATTTGAGTACGAAGTCCTTGCTCAGCAGGGAAGCTGTCCAGTCTTCGGCAGGAAGAGGATCGGCATCGGGCATCTCGATCAAGCAGTCATCGGCCAGCATTTTGCTCAAGGCGCCCTGGTCCTTGGACTGAATCGCTTTCAGCAGCTGCGTCTCCATTTCCGTGAACATCTTTGCCTGGCGGGTGGCCGTAATAATGCGCGGGTTCAGCTGAGGTTTGACCGGTTCCTGCGCGCCGGCCAGACGGGTGAGGGAGATCGATAACAAGGAGAAAAGTGCTAGAGCGCGAGCTAGCATTGCAGACACTCCTGTTTTGCAAGATGCATGTATTGTAATGAAGGCCACCTGTGTCCGTCCTTGCCGGACAAAAGTTAGAGCGCCGGGGTTCCCGGCGCTCATCAATGGAAAGGCTTGCTATTCGGTTTAGCAGCCCGGCAGCTTGAAGGTCGCAATCCTGGTATGCCAGTTGAAGGTGCCGTTTTCTGCCAGATATTCAGTGGTGTACCAGAACGTACAGTCGTCTACCGGATCAAGCGCCATCGAGCTGTAATCGCCCCAGCGGTTCAGATTCCTGAGTTGCGAGCCGGATCCGAGGAAAAGGTTGGTTTCGCTACCCAGCGTCCCCGGAGGATCCGCCGGCGCTCGAGTGGCTACCCGGATTGATGGAAACACAGATCCACTGGAAACGCTGTAGCCCACGGCTATGTTTCCAAATTTGTCCTGGGCGATGGATCCCATCCAACGACTGGCGCCATCGGCGGGAGCGAATGTTCCGGACTGGACCAGGCTCAACCCGCCCGTCGAGGCGTTCGGAGACAGCTCATACCAGCGCACTCCTGCGGGCTGTTTACGGCTCACCTTCACCGAGTGATTCACCAGCAGAGATTCCTTTCCATTGCCGAAGTTCCTATACGCGAAGCGGTACATCAAACGGTCTCCGAGCGAGTCGAGTTTTTGACTGGTGCTGGGTTGAGGAATGCATGAACCCCCGCTGCAAGCCTCGCTGAACGCGGAGATTGAGGTAGTAATCGGTCCGGTCAGAGTGCCAGTGCCGGCGGTGAAGTTCACATTGGCGCGCCAGACGTTCAGGATGGCCGAGCCGAAACTAACGAAATAGGGGTCGCCCGGGGGGGCCATTGTGCCATCCACATCGCTGGGGAGGATGCTACCGAAAGTGTTGGGCAACTGGAAGCAGATCTGAGTTGCCGTCGCGGCGCCGGCACGCATGGCGGCGCCATCAAGGGCGCAGATGCGAGGTCCCTGGAAAACGTTGGTGAACATGTTGAAGGTAACGAAATACCCTGTCGGCCATACCCCGAGCTTGGGGTAATCATTGAAATTCGGCTGCTGAAAGGCATAGACATTGAACGTGCCGGTGGCATCGTTCGTGGTTGAAACCGCTACGCATTGCCAGAAGCCTTCGACGGAACCGTTGGTCACGGAGAATTGTGTCAGGATCCAGCGGTTATTAGCCTTGTCATATTGCGCAATGGGATCACCGTCATTGTTGAGCGCGCAGGGATGGTTCCCCAATGCGGCGAACACAGTATTGCCGGCGACGGGTCCCTTCAGCGGGGTGCCCGTCTTGGAAAACACCTCAAAGGATTCGTTTACCCACTGCACAAACTGAGTCGCACCGGCGGTGCCATTGGTGTCTGGCGGTGCTGCATTCACGGAAAAGCCCGGAAAACCGTTTCCCAGGCCTTCAATGTTGAGGCCCGCCGTTACGATCGCGGCGTTCACTGTGGCTGAATCCTGAAGCACAGGGTCGCCTATGCTTGTGATTGGGTTCGCAGGATGAACCAGGCGCAGAGGTTTTTCCAATAGACGCCCGTTCAGTAGGGGAGCTTCCGGCATATCGCGCACAGGGATTGAAACTGCGCCCCGGGCGACATTCACTTCCGGGTTCCTCAGGACAGGAGCCTGCGCCGAAAGAGTGCTTACGCCGAAGGCTGTGATCAAAGCCAGGGAAAGATTGCCGAGGCCAAAGCGGATTTGCATGAGCGGTACTCCTCACGAGGGTTTTGCTTCACATCATTGTTGGGGGCGGCCAGAAAACGAGGCATCCAGAATGTATGAAAGAAGCCGGGAAAGAGAAGAAACCGGGGTACAGGAAAGAACTGCGACGTGAAAACCATCGCGACTGACTGAGTATGCGGCCTTGGTGCGGACTCATAGATGCACCGTGAGATGCAGTTTACTACGAAGCTGCTGCTGCGCCGAACAAAATTAAAGCCGCCCGGCACAGCCGGACGGCTCTCGATTCAGATACTTACAAACTTAGTTGGTGAAGAAAGGGCCGCCCAGGGTCTGGTCGCAACCGCCGCCGCGGCTGTTTTCCCACTCCATCTGGATCATCCAGTTGTGGCCGCCGAAAGTCTGGTTGAACTTGGCGCCGTTGGGAGCTGTCTGGGTAGGACCGAATTTGAAGTTGCACTTGTCCGCATCCTCGTTGCCACTGGCGTCGAACCAGGCATTCAAGTCCGGATCGGTGATGGCTTCTTCAGTCTCGTGCGTGATGACGTTGGACATGCCGTCCGCGCCGCCGACGCCGGGGGACGGGCTGTTGGGGCCGGTCGACTGGATTTCGCAGCCGTTGGGGCACTGGTCCACGTTGCCGATGAAGGCATACTTGATATCGAGCCCGTTCAGCGTTGCGTGAGTATGGAAACCGCAATAGGTGCGGCAGAAACCTGAGGTTTCCTTCACGTCCGAAGAGGTCAGCACGAGGTAAACCGCGCCTGTATCAGCTGGCAGATCGTGGCCGACATGGCTGTTGACGATGGCTTGCAGGCTTCTATCGCCGAACCGGGTGCCTTGCGAGTAATTGTCAAACACGTGGCCAGAAAAGTTGAGGTGACCGCTCACGTTTCCGGTGTTGTCGCCGTACGTGGTATTGATGGCTTCATAGCTGGAGCCGCCCAGCGAGTTGCTGCCGAGGAAGCCTTCGAGCAGATTGACCGTGGTCTGGCTGTCCGACGGCTTTGCACCGCCGTTCCAGTTGCCGTACCAGATGATGTAGATCGGAACCGGATTGCCTTTCAGAACCGGGCCACCGTGATAATTGATGCCGTTGCCCTGGACCACTGTCCCGTTGTTCGGGGGAGCCGCCAAGAGCGTTCCTACGGCTGCATCGGGAACGTGGCCGGTCGGCGTGGTGTCGCCATTTGCGCCCGGACGCAAGCCTTGCGCAACCAGGAAGTTGGCCGCCAGCAGTACAAACATGACTACCAACGCGAATTTCATTTTTCCAATCGAAGCTGTCATTGCTTAAGACCTCGAGGTGCTTGATTTTGCCATTCTGTCGGCTCATACAAACAGATAAAGCCCGATATAGTCGCTTGGGAAAAAGACCAGATCACAGAAGCCCGGAAAAAGAAGCCCGGAAAGATATGGCTTCTAAGCCCTCAACAAGTTGGAAGAGTCTACTATGGAAATTGTGAACTGCACAATATCTAAATCTTTTCTAATACTCCAAAGATCAAGGTAACTCTAAGAACATAAAGAATTTGCTTCGGTGTGATGACAAGTTGAAACCCGGGACCCGGCAGGATTTTGGTTAAAATTTCCAACCTTGCACTGAGGGCAAAGAGGAAAGGAAAAGGCCGCAAACGCGGCCTCTTCCTGATTTTGGGTTATTGGCAGGTGCCTAGTTTGAAGCTGCTGACGTGTGTGCTCCAGATGAAGTCGCCGGTCGCATTCAACCATTCAGTCGCGTAATACATCGTGCAGTCGTCGGAAGGATCGACGCTCATGCTGGAGTAGTCGCCCCAGCGGGAGTGGCCGCTCTGTGAGCCAGTACCGGTGAGGAGATTGGTTTCATTGGAAAGCTGCCCGAGCGGATCGGTGGCGGCGCGGGAGGCAAAGTTGATTCCTGGATGGATCGCGGAGCTGGAAATGCTATAGCCCACCGCGACGTTACCTTGCTTGTCCTGCGCAATCGAACCCATCCAGCGGAAGGTACTGTCAGGGGCAAACGTGCTCTGCTGGAATACAGTGGGGCCGCTGCCGGTGTCGCGAAGTTCGTACCAGCGGACGCCGGTAGAGGAACCAGCAGTCACCGAGTGACTCGCCAGGAGTGAGGCGAATGTGCCAAAGTTGCGGTAAGAGAAACGGTACATGATGCGGTCGCCCAGTGAGTCGAGCTGCTGGCTCACGCCTGACTGCGGAATACAAGTTCCGCCGTTGCACGCCCTGGAGTAGGACGCCACAGCCAGATTGGTAGGCCCGGTGATAGACAGCGTCCCGGCCGCAAAGTTGGGCGTGATCCGCCAGATGTTCAGGGAGTTTGTCCCGATATTAATCAGATATTCCGCCGTGCCGGCAGGAGGCAAAGCGGTGGTGCCGGTTGCGCCGGAAGCGCCATCCAGGTCCGCCGGCAACAGACTGGCGAAGCTGTTGCTGGTGGCGGAGCAGAGCATAGTTGCCGCACCGCCGGCCAAGGCCTTGGTCCGGTCCAGCGCGCAGCGATCGGAGCCCGCGAAACGGGCTGCGTGGGCAAACAGGTTGAAGGTGAAGTAATAAGCGTCAGTCCACACGCCGACCTTGGGATAATCGGGGAAATTGGTCCCGAAGCTGAAGGCATACCGGTTGTAAGGACCGGTGGCATCGGCAGTCTGCGAGACGGCCACGCACTGGAAGTAGGGGGTCGTCGAGACGGCGAATTGCGTGAAGATCCAGCGCTGCGCCTGCTTGTCATACAGCACAATCGGGTCGCCAGAGTTGTCAGTGTTGCAGCGGCCACTTGAGAATCCGCTCCAGATCGTATTTCCGGCAGCGAACCCGGACGCCGGAAACACCTTGGCATGGGTGGTCTTGTCATACACCGCGAACGATGTATTGACCCACACCACAACCTGCGTTGACCCGACCGACGCATTGGTGTCTGGCGGTTCGCCGGCGATGCTCAACCCGGTGCTTACGCCGGGGCCATCGAATCCGGTGAGATTGTTGATGGTGGCCGAAGTCTGAATGGGCCGGGTTTGCAGCGCGCCGTCCGGGCCGCCATTCGGAAAAGCAGGGACCGGCTTGGGCAGGTGCAGATTGAAATTGTCAAACAGCGGCGGCGGCATCACGGGCAGGTCCCGTAGAGGCGCCGATACGTCTTGGCCAACGGGCTGCAATACCCGCGTTTGAGCGTTTGAACTTAGAGGGAGGGCTAGAGCAAGCAGCACAAAGGCTGCGATGACTTTCAAAGGCGTCATTTTTGTTTCCTCGCTTGAAATTGAGTTGCACTTCACGCGCTAACTTCAAAGGCGGGAACGATCGGAGATGAACTGGAGTGCTTCCGGTCCCCTACTTTCTGACCCTTGTCGAGCTGACCTTCTCCTGACGCCCGGAAGTTCGTCACCAACTGCGAAAAAGTCTACTACTTGTCTTTGTGGAGAACGCAATAAAATACGCGTCCCAAATTGGCACTGCCCTCGCACGAAAAGTTTGACGGAAGGCAACCCCCAAAAGCAGAAGCAGCTTCGCGCCTGGCGCACTTATTCACACCAACGCCGCTTACATGGCTGTTCAGGAGATGACGATCTTCTGCTTCCACGGATCCTCACCGTCCGGAGCGGGAGAAGCCGCAGGAAGTGGCGCCGCTGCGGCCGGTTGTGAAGCCGGAGGCGCAATCACAACTTCAGGCGCCGGTTGGTCCAGTGGCGGAGCGATAGGGCGCGGGTCCACCGGCAACAAGCGCGTGTTTTGCGCGGCCCACTTGGCGGCCAGGCCGTTCAGCGGACTTTTAGTGTTGTATTCCTGATATGAGAGCATGCGGCCAATGCGGATGATGAGATCGTCGAGCGCCTCGGATGCGGCCCAGAAATCGCCGATGCAGACCGAGCTATCGTCAAAGTTGGGATGAAAAACCGGCGTGAGCATGCGGCATTGCGGCGCGCGTCGCGGGTATCCGAGCGAGAGATTCACTTCCAGCAGATGGTCGTTGCGCTCCAGGATGGCGCCGTCCGGCGCGACGTAAAGTCCTTTGACCAGATATTGAAAGCGATACAGCTCCGGGGGCATTCCTGCCGTACCGACCATGCGAATCAAAGGCCAGCCGGAAAACCGCTTCAGGAGCGAATCATAATCGAGTTTGAGGCGGCGAACTCTGGGTGACAACATAGAACACTCAAAAAAAGACAAACATTTCCGGCATCAGCAAATATCGCCCACGCGATTCCAATCCTGCTCTGCTTCGCCGTCGAGCGCGATGGCGAGAACGATCATATCGCACAAGCTCGTAACAGAAGAGCGCAAGGCGCGCGGCGAGCAGTGCCGCAACCATGCAAACGGAGTTGCAGTGCTTCTCCCGCTCATGAGCCCTGCGGCGCCAGAACGCCGGTCTTCTTCCATTGCGCCAGGCGGGTGAAATGGTACTGCAAATAAAGAATGCCGCAGAAGAAAGTTAGAACACCGCTGACTTGCAGGTTGATCGGCTCCTCGACGTTGTAGTAGTCCTCCAGGTCGCTTCTGATCTGAAAGATGGCGCCCAGCAGAAGAATGAAACCAACGAACAGAAAAACGCCGGCCCAGGGTGTGGGTTCTCCATCCCAGGCCCGGGAAAGAGCGGTGGTGAACCAACCCAGAAACGCGCACGCCAGTGAGAACACCGAAAGCAGAACGCCTCTGCTTTGATGGTCGATTCTCCTCACATACGCGGCCTGCACAACCAGCCAGGCCCAGCCAAAAAGAGTGAACGTGAGCAGCGAAAGCAGCAGAACGACGCCCCAATGAAGATCGGGCGGCATGGGGCTGACGGCAATCGGCTGGCTATAGACCGTTCCCCCAGTCCCGTAGGCTGGTGCTGTGCCATACGCCGCCCCGGATCCGTATGCCGGAGCGCCGTAGGGAACCTGAACGGGCGGCGCCGTAATCGGTATGGGGATATTGCCGATCACCTGCGAGACGGGCACCCAGTCCGTCATACCTTCACTGCGCGTCAGGTCCGTGAGAATGATGTTCCCCTGGGCAATATAGCGTTGCAGATCGGCCAGAGTGTAAGGGCCGTATTCATGCTCCTGCCGCTGAATGTAATACTTCATCGCTCAACCCATCCCTAAACGAAGCGCAGACCCGCGCTGTCCTTTTCAACGATGCAGACTTCAATGATGGCCCAAATCCAGGAGATGATCCCAAGATAGCCGAGGGTCAGCACAGTCAAGCACAGCTGGCCAACAGCCTTTCCGGTATAGCCGGCATAAAAATTGTGGATTCCCAGCCATCCCAGAAAAATTCCCAGAACAATGTAGGTAGTCCTGGTCTTCGGCGACTGCTGATAAACCATGGTCTGCGCGCCATATTGGTAGCCGGGAAATTGCGTTTGCGCGTAAGGGTATGAATAAGGATATCCGGAAGCCGGCGGCGGAGGCGGGGGTGGCGACGATTCGCGGCTTGAAGAAGCTGCGGGCTGTGCCGGTCCGCCTGACGCGCGCACTAGGCCAGGAGCAGCAGCAACAGCCTGCGCCAGACCAAGCGGGCTGCTGCCGTACGATGACTGAGGTGACAGCATCGTGCCAGGGGGCGGGGTGGCGCCCAAGGGCGGCGGGGCCGCGACGTGAGGCGGAGCTGGGGTACGCACAGCGCTCAAATCACTGTGCGAGAGCTGGAGTTTGGGATCATCCGCCGGGGCGCATGAACAGCCGAAGACGGTGCAGCCTCCATTTTCCTGATAGCAATCCTCATGATGCGGCGTTCCGCAGGCCTGGCACAGAACTTTCGCGGGACTTGTATCGTCAAACGGCATGCGGCAGTAGGGGCAGACAGGTTCGGTCATTAATTTCTGTGCCTCTCCCGAAAGTGAAACGCATACCGGCCGATCTGGACCAGATCGCCACTCTGCAACGCGCGCATGCGAACCGGCTGGCCGGAAACAAAGACCGGCCCGGCCGAGTAGAGGAAGGTCTGCGCGCCGCGCAGTTCGATCCTGGCATGCTCGGGAAGAATGGAAGTGTCCTTGAAGAGATAGATATCGGATTGCTGATTGCTGCCGATGGAGGTGACCGGCTTGTATAGGATGAATTGTTTTCCGGCGAGCGGTCCCGCAGCCACATACAGCCAACGGTCTTTTAGAGCGCTCTCGACAATGCCGATGGCGACGCCTGTGGCCAGTCCGAGCAGAGCGAAGCCCACGCCACGGCTCACGGCGCCGGTATGCGTGACAAAGCTGATGGGATCAAAGACGCTTCCGCCCAGTCCCGCACCCAGCAGACCGCCGAGAATGCCGAATTTTGTCTTGCGTCCGGAGCGGTCCACCAGCCCATAAACGATTCCGCCGGCCAGTCCGATCACCGCCCAGGCCATGCCGCGCACGATCCAGAAAGCCGGATTATGCGGCGTGAGCACGCCCAGCGAAAAAATCATTCTTTCGCCAACGTAGAACAGGATGTTGGCAATGCGGTCAAAGATGAAGCCGAAGACCAGTCCCAGAGGCAGGGCGAGCAGTGCGCGGATCGAAGCTTTCTTCGCGGAACGTTCAACAATGCTCTCCGCCAACCCGAGGCCAAGGCACATGAACATCACGATCGAAGGGAGCATGAGTATGTCCGGCCAGGTGTTGGTGATGAACTCCGTGAAGAAAGGCTCCCATATCCCCCAGCCGATCAGCGCTCCGATCAAACCCGCCGCACCCAGATAGAACCAGCCCTGCAAAAAAATGGACCCCTTTTCCTGCGTCACCACCACCGGGCTGCCTGCAGCAGCAGCGATGTTGCCGTATTGCCGCGCGCCCGCGGCAGCGGCGGCCGCGCCAGCTTGCGATTCCGTTCGCACCTGCGCCCTCGCCAGGTCTTCCAGGGTGATCTTCA
>DASTJB010000119.1:0-45913 GCA_035717005.1 Candidatus Angelobacter sp. | reverse complement strand
GCAAACCACGCCAGCGTGGCCGGCTCCTGCTCAGCCAGAGGCAGCCCGCTCTTCAGGAAATTAGCGACATCCTCTTCCTTACCTGGCTTGGCTTCCAGGCGGACGAAAAGTGCAGTCTTGATCATGGACAAACTCCTTTCACCCGATCCATGGTACGCCGGTGGTCAACACCGCACAACGAGCTCACTCCTTATGGGCTTCTGACGCTCCTGATGTAGGATTAAGCACAATCCCCTGAGGGGAATGCTATGGCCGCACTGGCAATTCGCATTTTCGTATCCGTGCTGATTGTTTCTCTCCCGGCTTTTGCATCTACTGCGGGCCGCGGTCGCAACCCCTTTTCAGCCGTTCCCAGCCCACAGCAGAGCAGTCTTGCTGCGAGCGTTGCCGAATATGTAAAGGCGTATCGCACTCACGATTGGGAGAAGCTGTACGATCTGGTCTCTGATTCAGCCCGGGGCGGAGTTGCCCGGGCGGGGTTTGTGGGAAAAATGAGGAGCGCACACGGCGAACAGTTCTCCAATTTCCCAGACCTCATGGAATTTGAGGCTGACCGTACGATTGCCAGGAATGAACACGAATACGACATCTTCGGTTGCGGCGCAGCCCGTCGCGAAAAAATGGATTTTAGGGGGATTGCCGTGGTACATGCGGTGTTCGAGCACAATGCCTGGCACTTCTCCGGGTGGTCATTCACAGAGTTTCCCAATGAGCCCTGCAATTTGCTGAAGAAACCGTCATGGGAGCCGCCCGATCCGATGGAGTGGGGCGGGCCCATGGGCGAACTTAAAGAATGAAGCCGGCGCGGTGAACGCCGGCTCCGCTTCAGGTTCGATCTACTTCCAGTACTGATCGCGCAACTGTGTCTGCTTGTTCACCAGCGGAATCTCCTGCCCCTGGATAAAGACGTGCTTCACGTCAGTCTTCACGTCGAGCGGATCCCCGTTGGCGACGACCACGTTGCCCAGTTTCCCGACTTCGAGCGAGCCCAGGTCCTTGTCCACGCCCCAGATCTGCGCCGGGTTGATGGTGAGGGCCTTGAGCGCCTCGTCGGCGGGCAGGCCGAACGCCTCCGAGTAGCCGGCAGCGTACGGCAGGTTGCGCGATTGGTGCGCATCATAGGAAGCGAAGGCGATTTTCACGCCGCGCCTGGCCAGCTCTGCGGGGACGCGGAAGACCGCGTCATACCGCTCCGACTCCTTGGGCTGCTCGTAGATCGGGCCGACGATCACCGGGACTCCGGCGGCCGCGATCTTATCAAGCAATGACGCCGAGTGAGTCACGTGATTGAGCACGACCTTGAGGTGGAACTCCTTCGCCAGATCGAGCGCCGTCAGCAGGTCGTTGGGCTCTTCCGCTGCCAGCACCACCGGCTTCTTGCCCTGGAGATAAGGGAGCAGGGCTTCGAGTTTGAGGTCGCGCTTGGGCGGAGCGCCCGCCTTGTCTTTTTCTTTCTCGTCTGACTTCTTTTTGTCGTAGGCGGCCAGCTTCTGCTCGTAATCCTGAGCATCAATAAACGCCTGGCGCAGTTGTGTGGCCATGCCCATGCGAGTGAAGGGGAATTTCGCCTGCTCGAAGTTCTGATTGCGGCGCTGTGCCCCAGTGAAGTTCAGCGGCATGGCAATGTCGCGGACCAGGAGCATCTCCGTGGCCGAAGGGCCGGCAAGCTGGATAAAAGAGTCCTGGCCGGGCAGCGTGTCCTGGCTGGCCGGAGCCACGATGGCGTTGGTGATGCCGTTGAAACGCGTCACCGGAATGAGCGCCGTTTCGGCGTGAAATGCGTCGTAAACATGCATGTGCGGCATGATCTCGTCGCTCATCTCGATGGTGTCATTGGTCATGCGATCGGCCGAAATCTCGGTCAGGCCGAGATGCGTCTCCGAATCAATCAGGCCGGGATAAACGGTCATTCCGGTAATGTCGATCACCTTCGCACCGGCGGGAATCGCCGTGCCCGCGCCGCCGATAGCGGAGATGCGGCCGTTGTGCATGACGAGCACGCCATTTTCGATGACGCCATGGGTGATGGTCAGCAGCCTGCCGCCTTTGAGAGCGATGGTTTCATTCGATGCAGTTGCGGCTGTGGCCTGCGGAGCAGTTCCGGTGGCTGGTTTTGCTTTCTTGCCTTGCGCATTGGCTGTGGCAACAAGGAGAACGAGAATGAGAATTTTCTTCAACATGATTACTGGACCTCCTTGTAGTGAGTCAGGCCGAGCCCGGGCAGCGAGCGGTCGAAGAATAGATCGCCATCGATCAGGACTTTGTCGACCAGCGCCGCAGAAGAAAGCGGATAGCTGTTCCAGATGGTGAGGTCCGCGTCTTTGCCCACGTCAATGGAGCCGACGCGATCGTCGACGCCGATGATCCACGCCGGGTTGATGGTGATGGCCTTCAGCGCTTCATCTTCGGTCAGACCGTAATGAATGGCCTTGCCGGCTTCCTGGTTCAGGCGGCGGGTCACGTCTTCCGAGTCGCTCTTGAGCGCAACGCGCACACCTTTGTGCGCGGAGATGGCGGCGTTCCAGGGAATACCGTCCCAAGCTTCATACTTGAAGCCCCACCAGTCCGGCCAGGTGGCAATAGCTACGCCGTTGGCGGCGATCTTGTCGGCGACCTTGTAGGCTTCCAGCGCGTGATGAAAGGCGCGGATCTTGTAGCCAAATTCCTTCGCGATCTCCATCTCGGTCAGAAACTCGTCGGCGCGATAGCAGTGGATCTGGACGAGCAGCTTGCCGCGCAGCACGTCGGCCAGCGCTTCCAGGCGCAGGTCTTTTTTGGGCGGCGCCGCGTCCTTGTCGCCCTTTTTGACCTTGGCGTTGTAGTCGTCCCACTGGCGCATGTATTCGCGCGCTTCAATGAACGAGGCACGCATGACTTCAAAGTTGCCCATGCGCGTGGCGGGAAGCTGGTTGCGCGTACCGTAAACGCGCTTGGGATTTTCACCGCTGGCAAACTTGATGGATTGCGGCGCGCCGGGGAAGAGCAGCTCGTCGCGGCCCAGTCCGTACTTGTGCTTGATGACGATGGCCTGCCCGCCGATCATGTTGGCTGAGCCGTGGAGCAGCAGCGAAGTGGTCACGCCGCCGGCCAGCGCGCGATAGATCGCCTTGTCGTTGTAGTCGAAGGCGTCGCGCATCATCATGTGCGGGGTGACCGGGCTGGTGGGCTCGTTCACGTCGTCGTCGAGCGCGATGTGCGAGTGCGAGTCGATCAGGCCGGGCATCACGAATTTGCCGGTGGCGTCGATCACTGTGGCATTCGCCGGAGCCTGCACGCTGGCGCCGACTGCAGCGATCTTGCCGTTGTGGATATAAACGCTGCCGTGCTCGATCTTGCCATGCGTGATGGTCAGAACGGTCCCGCCCTTGATGACCACATCATGGTGGAATGTGGGCTGGGCGGCTGCGGCGTTTTGGTTCGGAGTGGCGTTTTCTCCGGCGGCATTGGCTTTGGATTCGGCGCCGGGAGCGGATTTCTCCGGGCTGGCCGGGTTTTGCGATGCCGATGGAGCTTGGGTAGACGCAGGCTGCTGCGGGTTCGTGGGCTGCTGCGCCAGTGCAAAATGGCCCAGCGCAAAAACCAGCAACAACAGCATCACCCGAAAGGGATGAGAGCGATGCACCATATGTTTGGGGCTCCTCAGGTAGGATCAAGAACTCGCGATTCTATGGGAGCAGATGGCAATTAGCAATTGGCAATCAGCCAACTGCGTTTCGTCCCAGCCGATGTGAACTGCGGTCAGCATTCAGCCCAGGCCCTTCTCGATGATCACGGCTCCGCTTTGCGTCTTTCGGTCCTATGCGGTAAAACGGTCTGGCTGAGTGCTGACTGCTGAGTGCTCCCCATGACTGGTGTTCGTATCGACAAATGGCTCTGGGCGGCGCGCTTCTTCAAGACGCGCGCGCTGGCGGCGAAGGCCTGCGAGCTGGGGCGGGTGCAGTGGAACCAACAGCCGGCCAAGCCGGCGCGCGAGATCAAGGCCGGCGACCTGCTGCACATCAAGACCGAAGGCGGCGAGTTCGAGGTGGAAGTGTTGCAGCTGAGCGAGGTGCGCGGCCCGGCGGCGGTGGCGCAGACGCTCTATCGCGAAACTGAAACGAGCAAGGAGCTGCGGCAGAAGGCGCGCGAGGAGCGCAAGGTAATGATGCACTATTCACCCGCACCCGCAGGCCGGCCATCGAAGAGGGACCGGCGGAGAATCATTCAGTTCCGCAGTCAGAGGGATGGCTAGACTTACACTGATGGCGAGCATGCAGCAGATCATCGACTTCATTCTCGAACTGGAAAAGCTCAAAGGCGTGACGCGCAAGGTGCGGCCGCTGGGGCTGGACCGCTACGAAAATTCCGCGGAGCACAGCTGGCAACTGGCGCTGCTGGCGGCATCGCTCGAGCGCTACGCGGAATCCGAAATCGATATCAACCGCGTCATATGCATGCTGCTGGTGCACGACATCGGCGAGATCGACGCCGGGGACACGATGGTTTTTGTGGAAGGCGGATGGGAGGAGCGCAAGGCCGCGGAACGGGCAGCGGTGACGCGGATCTTCGGCCTGCTTCCGGAAGACCAGGGTGAACCGTTCCTGGCATGGTGGTATGAGTTCGACCGTGGCGAGTCGGCTGAGGCGCGTTTTGCCCATGCGGTGGACCGGGCGATGCCCGTCCTGCTTAACCTCAACAACAACGGACAGAGCTGGCGCGAGAATGGGATCAGCTATGAGCGGGTGGTGCACCGGGTGGCGCCGCCGATCAAGGCCGGCTGTCCGGCGTTGTGGAGCTATCTGGAAGAGCGGCTGGAGGAGGCAAGAGTCAGGGGTATTTTCGGGGCGTAAGCGCAGCAAGGGAGCTGGAAACGAATCCGGCAGTCCTGCGCAAGCATCTACTCTGGTTACATAAAACAAAAACAAATGGAGAAGGAGAATCAGGATGAGTGAACACTACCACGATCCCGCCGATCTGCGGCTTTTGAAGGAGATGGGCAAGCTAGCGCCGACAGAGTTCCAGGCGTGGCTGAACCTGGACAAGATTGTGGGCCGCGAGGACGGCGCGATCCCGAAGAAATTCCGCGAGCTGATTGCGCTGGCGGTCGCGTGCACGACGCAGTGCCCCTACTGCATTGAAGTCCACAGCAAGAACGCCAAGGCGGCAGGCGCTTCACGCGAGGAGATCGTGGAAAGCTCGCTGATCGCCGCGGCGCTCCGCGCCGGCGGAGGCGCAACGCATGGGGCGATGGCGCTCAAGTTTTACGATCAGGGGTGAATCTGATTCTCGTGCAAGTGCAAGGGGGCCTGGCCAACCTCTGGTTCGGGCCGTTTTCCGCCGATTCACGCGCAAAAGACACGCGTAAGTGCGGCCCTGGGGCATTTGCGTCCTTCCCGCCAAATCGCTACGCTAGACAGTTTGATTTAAGCGGGGAGGAGCAATGATCATCCACGGAATCTTAAGATCGGCACTCGTGATCGTACTGGCAGCCGGCGCGGCCATGGCGCAGCCAGCGGCGCCAAAGAGTCCGGCCAGAGCGAAAGATGCACCGGCGGCTGCGAAGAGCAAGCCCACCGTCGCCGAGGCCGAGGCCTTCATGAAGAAGGCGGAAGACCAGCTTGCGGACCTGACGGTCCGCGCGAGCCGCGCCGGGTGGGTGCAGGAGAACTTCATCACCGACGATACGGAGACCATGTCGGCGCAAGCCAATGAGAAGCTTACCGCCGTGGTGACACAGCTGGCGCTTGATGCCCGGCGCTTTGACGGCATGAAGCTTCCGCCGGACCTCAAGCGGAAATTCCTGCTGCTGAAGCTCTCCCTGGTGGCGCCCGCGCCCAACAATGATGCCGAGCGCAAAGAGCTGACCGAGCTGGCCAGCAAGCTGGACGGCATGTACGGCAAAGGCAAGTACTGCAAGCCCGGTCCTGACGGAAAACAGAAATGCTATTCGCTCAACGATCTTAGCCGCATTCTGGCCACCAGCACCAATCCTGACGAGCTTCTGGATGCGTGGGTGGGCTGGCACAAAATTTCCGTTCCGATGAAAGACAAGTACGCGCGCTTTGTCGAGCTCTCCAACAAAGGCGCGAAGGAATTGGGCTTCCCGGAAACCGGCGCGATGTGGCGCAGCGGCTATGACATGCCGCCCGAGGAGTTCAGCGCGGAAATGGAGCGGCTGTGGCGCCAGGTTGAGCCGTTTTATATTTCGCTGCACACCTATGTCCGCCGCCAGCTGATCAAAAAATATGGCAAGATCGCCGACCGCCCGGACGGGCTGATTCCGGCGCACCTGCTGGGCAACATGTGGGCGCAGGAGTGGGGCAACGTTTATCCACTGGTGGCGCCCGCCAACCAGAGCCAGGGCTACGATTTAACCAAGCAGCTCGAGAAGCAGGGCCTGGGCTCCGGGCCGGCGACGCTTGAAAACGCGAAGAAGGTGGTCAAGTACGGCGAGAACTTCTTTATGTCGCTGGGCTTTCCCGCGCTGCCGGAGACATTCTGGGAGCGTTCGCTGTTCGTGAAGCCGCAGGACCGCGACGTGGTGTGCCACGCCAGCGCATGGGACGTGGATTCGAAGCAGGATTTGCGACTGAAGATGTGCATTGAGATCCGCGACGAAGATTTTGTGACCATCCACCATGAGCTGGGCCACAACTTTTATCAGCGCGCTTACATGAACCAGCCACCGCTGTTTCAGGACAGCGCGAATGACGGCTTCCATGAAGCGGTGGGGGACACGATTGCGCTTTCCGTCACGCCGGAATACCTGAAGGAAGTTGGGCTGCTGGACCAGGTACCGCCGGAGAACTCCGACATCGGCTACCTGCTCCGGCAGGCGATGGACAAGATTGCTTTCCTGCCGTTCGGGTTGATGATCGACAAATGGCGCTGGGAGGTTTTCTCCGGTCAAGTCACGCCCGATCAGTACAACAAGGCGTGGTGGGAGCTGAAGAAGAAATATCAGGGAGTTGCGCCGCCGGTCGACCGGAGCGAGGCGGACTTCGATCCCGGCGCGAAGTATCACATCGCGTCGAATACGCCGTACGCGCGCTATTTCCTGGCGCGGATATTGCAGTTCCAGTTCCATCGCGCGCTGTGCCAGGCCGCGGGACAGAAGGGGCCGTTGCATCGCTGCTCCATCTATAAGAACAAGGCGGCCGGCGAGCGCCTGAACAAGATGCTCAGCATGGGCAAAAGCAAGCCGTGGCCGGACGCGCTGGAAGCAATCAGCGGCCAGCGGCAGATGGACGCAACGGCGATCCTGGACTACTTTGCGCCGCTCAAGAAGTGGCTCGACGAGCAGAACGCCGGCGAGAAAGCGGGCTGGGAAGGCATGGACACGGGCGGGACCGAGCCGCCTCGGCACCCAAGCCGGTGAGGATCGGGACATCTGGTCATCTGGACATCGGGTCATCGGAAAAACCTCACTGCGGATGCTGATGACGGTGAGGGAAACTGATGTCTCAGGGAAGAAAGACTCCCACAGGCTGGGTTCCGGCCGTAAGCGGTGAATATGAGACACTAAGCTCATCGATGGCCAAGTGGAAGCAATACGAATTATGGGTGCAGACGGCCGAAAGCAAGTGGGAGATCGTCGGGCTGTTCCCTTCTACCGAGCTGGCGACCGCCGTGGCCAATTCGCGCTCCAGCCGCGCGCGGCTGATTGAAGTTCTCTACGACGGAAGCAAGATGCTGGGGCAGGAAATCATCGCCGAAATCGGGAATACCCGAAAAGAATAGCGTTCAAGAGCGGTCATTTTGGACTAACATATCCGGCACGCGCGGATCCCTGGAGGATCTATGCCCCTACCCTCCTTTCGCCTCAGGCTGCCGGCCGTGATTCTTGCTCTCGTTTCCAGCGTGTTCGCGCAGCGCGGCAGCGTCAATGATCCATCACGTTCGGGCGGACCGGTAGACATGCCCAGCTCGGCCTCCCCGGTGTCAGAACCCAATACGAACCCGCGCGCGGTCTTTGTTGCCGGGAAAGTGATGTTCTCAGGCGCGGGCGGTGCAGCCGATCACATCCTGATTGAGCGCGTTTGCAACGGTCTGGTGCGGCGTGAGGGTTACACCGACTCCCGGGGCGAGTTCCAGTTTGAGTTGGGCCGTAACCAGCAGGACCGCGACGCCAGCCAGGAAGATTCAGATCGCATGGTAACCACGCGCGGCGCCCGGATCGCCAGCGGCGGGACCCAGATCAGGTTCGAGAATTGCGACCTGCGCGCCTCGCTGCCAGGATTTGTCTCCACATTGGTCTCCCTGCGCGTGGACAGCGACCTGAACGTGGTACATGTTCCTCCCATTGTGCTCACGCGCATGGGCGGCGTGGAAGGCGCAACCGTGAGCCTGACCAGCATGGCCGCTCCGGCGGAGGCGCGCAAGGCCTACGAGAAGGGCCGCAAGGCCGGCGGCGAGAAGAAGTTCGACGAGGCGGTGAAGGAATTGAACAAGGCAGTGGAGATTTATCCGCAATATGCGGTGGCGTGGTCGCTGATGGCGGAGATCCACCGGCTGCAGAACCAGTTTGACCTGGCGAAAAAGGAATACACGCTGGCGCTAACCGCAGATTCCAGATTTCTGAGCCCATACTTCGGGCTGGCTGCAATTGCGATGGTCGAAAACAGGTGGGCGGAGGCGGCGCAGTTCACCGATCAACTGATCGCGCTGAACGCGTTCGCTTATCCGCTGGGGTATTACTTCAATGCCGCCGCCAACTACAACCTGGGCAAGCTGGACCTGGCGGAGCAGAGCGCGCGCAAGTTCCAGCAGATGGACGCGGCCCACAGCCGGCCGGACATCGCCCTGTTGCTGGGAAATATTCTGGCGGCGAAACATCAATATACGGAGGCAGCGCAGCTTTACCGGGGGTTTCTGGCGGCCCGTCCGGATGCTCCCCATGCGGACGAGGTCCGCAAGGAAGCGCAGCGGCTGGAAGGATTGGGCGCCGCCCGGCGGCAGTGAAATTTCATCCAAACGATCCTGAAACAGGCGTAAGATTTTCGCGAGATTTCGACCCGTTGTTTACGCTATTCAAAGATGTGACCGGAGGCTGCGATGCCTAGCTCCTTATTTTCCCGGGTCTGGATATGGCTTGCTGTGGCGGTGATGACAGCCGGGGCTGCGGCGCAACGCGGCAGTAACACCGGGAGCAGCACATCGCGCAGCAATATTCCTTCACGCACGCCGAACACGCCGGACCCATCCCTGCAACCGACGTTCATTTCCGGCAAGGTCCTGCTTGAGGGCGGCGGGACACTGCCCGAGCCGGTGGCCATTGAACGGATATGCAACGGCGTGAGCCGGCGCGAAGGTTACACGGACTTCAAGGGGCAATTCGAATTTCAGGTCGGAGTGAATATGACGTTCCAGGATGCCAGCGAGAGCGACTCGCGGACCGCGCCGAACTCGCAATCGCGCGCCACCTCGGGGCTGGCGAGACGCGGAGGAATGGACCTGAACGGCTGCGAGATCAAGGCGCTGCTGCCCGGCTATCAATCGACGGTGGTGGTGCTCCACACCACGGGGGACAACTGGCAATACGAAGTCGGCACGCTGCTTTTGAAGCGCATGGGAGATGCGAAAGGCTCGACCATCAGCGTGACCAGCATGGCGGCGCCGAAAGAGGCGATGCGCGCCTACGAAAAGGCGCAGCGCATGAAGCAGGAGAAACCGGCGGAAGCGGAGAAGGAGCTGAACAAGGCGGTGCAGATCTTTCCGCAATTCGCGGCGGCGTGGACGCTGCTGGGAGATCTCCACCGGCAGCACGAACGATTCGACGAGGCCAGAACGGAGTATGCGCGGGCAATCTCGGCCGATCCGCAATACGTGAACCCAGCCTACGGGCTGGCGGCGATTGCCATGCGGGAAAAGAAGTGGGATGAAGCGGTCCAGCGCACCGAGCAGGTGGTGAAGATGAACGCATTCGCCTTCCCGCTGGCCTACCTCTTCAATGCGGCGGCGAATTATAACCAGCAAAAATTCGATGCGGCGGAAGAGAGCGCCAGGAAATTCAAGACGCTCGATACCGAGCACAGCCATCCGGATGTCTGCCTGTTGCTGAGCTACATTTACTCGCGCAGGCAGGACTACGCGGCGGCGGCGCGGGAGATCCGCGAATACCTGGCCGTGATGCCTGAAGCGCCGGACGCGGAATCGCTCAAGTCCGATGCCAAGCGGCTGGAGGACCTGAGCGTGCAGGCGCAGAAGCAGTAGAATAGCCACGTGGAGGAGAAATGCCAATCCTCGATTGGACGCAATGTCCGGCAGTGGAGCGAGTCCCCGACAAGGTGAGCGGCGCATGGGTGCTGCGGGGAACACGTATGCCGGTGGCCACGATCTTCGAAAACCTTGAGGCAGGCGCCAACATTGACGACATTCTTGAATGGTTCCAGGGTCTTGACCGCGACCAGGTGAAGGCAGTCATTGATTTTGCGGCGCGGAGCCTGCAGGAACCCGCTCCCACTCGCTGATGCGGATCCTTTTCGATCAGGGAACAACCCGTTCCCATTCGTGCATTCCTGGTTGGGCACACGGTCAAAACAGCCGCGGAAGAGGGTTGGAGCACGCTATCGAACGGCAAGCTTCTGGACGCAGCTGAAGCCGCTAATTTCGACGTCTTAGTTACGACGGACAAAAATCTTCCGCATCAACAGAACCTACGGGTGCGCAAAATCGCCATTGTTGTAATAGGGAATGCACAATGGCCGACGCTAGAGCCACAGATTCAGCTTGTTGTCGATGCGATCCAGGCTGCAAAACCAAAAAGTTGCAGGCTGGTAGAAATACCGCCGGTTTAGCCACTTCCATTTTTCCGCGATTCGCTTTAGCATCGCCAAAGAGTGTCCGCGTCACAGGAAAAGCCGTTCGATCGGGAGCGACTGGTTTCCGCCGTGCAGGCGGAAGACGATGCTTCGTTTGAGCTGAAGCTGCGGCCGCGGTATCTGCGGGAGTTCATCGGGCAGAAGAAGGTGAAGGAGAACCTCTCGGTGGCGGTAGAGGCGGCGAAGTCGCGCGGCGAACCATTGGACCACGTGCTGCTCTATGGGCCGCCGGGGCTGGGCAAGACGACGCTGGCGACGATCATCGCCAACGAAATGGGCGTGGCCTACCAGCAGAGCGCCGGGCCGGCAATCCAGATCAAGGGCGACCTGACGGCGATCCTGACCAACCTGCGCGATCGCCAGGTATTTTTTCTCGACGAGGTGCACCGGTTGCAGCCGGCGCTGGAGGAGATCCTCTATTCGGCGCTCGAAGACTACAAGCTGGACATCATTATCGGGCAGGGGCCATCGGCGCGGACGCATACCATCGACGTAAAGCCATTTACGTTTGTCGCAGCGACAACGCGCGCGGGGCTGCTTTCCGCGCCGCTGCGCTCACGCTTCGGCATTCTGCTGCGCCTGGAGTTCTACACGACAGAAGAACTCAAGTTCATTATTGAGCGCTCGGCGGAAATACTGGGAGTGGCGATCGACGACGAGGGCGCGGACGAGCTGGCGCGCCGGGCGCGGGGGACGCCGCGAATCGCCAACCGTCTGCTGCGGCGGGTGCGCGACTTTGCCCAGGTGCGCGGCGCAGGACGCGTCGATAAGGCCACAGCGCAGGCCGCGCTGGAGATGCTGGAGGTGGACAAGCACGGCTTTGACGAGATTGACCGCCGGCTCCTGCTGACGATTATCCAGAAATATAACGGCGGCCCCGTCGGGTTGAGCACGCTGGCAGCGGCGCTGGCGGAAGAGCAGGACGCGCTGGAAGAGATCTATGAGCCATTTCTCATCCAGATCGGGTTTCTTGACCGGACGCCGCGCGGGCGCGTGGCCACGCGACTGGCGTATGAGCATTTTGGGATTAAGTACGGACGGCAGCCGGGACTGTTTTAGGATTGCCAAAGTTGCCAAAATCGCGGGAATTGCCGAAATTGAAGAGACAAGACACTGAAACCCTCTCCTTAAGCAGGGAAAAAACGTAATACTGAAGTAATGGGTTCGGCTGACTGTCTGCTCTAACGTTTTCAGCTATAGTTGGTCTAAAGTTCTGTAAATCTGTGCTGCTTCGGTGCCCGGAAACTCACGTGTCGAGAGCGAAAAAGATACAAGCGCTGGCCGGCATTGCGCTCATGATCCTGCTGACGAGCTTGCCGTTGCCGGCCGGCGACAAGGCCAACTCGCACACACCGCCCAATCTGAACAATGAGATCAGCTCGCTGGTGATTCCGCGGCTGAAGTCAGGGCCCAAGCTCGCCGATTTTGAAGGCATGGAGCCGGCCAGCGCGCTGGCGAAGCAAATGCTGAAGGTGGGCGGGTTCACGCAGAAAGAGCCGCGCGACGGCGAGCCGGTCAGCCAGCCTACGGAAGCCTACCTGGGTTATACGGACAAGAATTTCTATGCGGTATTTCTAGCCTTTGACAAGGACCCGAAGAAGCTCCGCGCGCGCATGCTGCGGCGCGAGCTGATCGACGACGACGACCAGGTGGGGGTTTGGCTGGACACGTTCCACGATCATCGGCACGCCTACATGTTTTACAGCAATCCTTACGGGATCCAGCAGGACGGCCTGATGGCGGAAAACCAGGGGTTTGACAACTCCTGGGACACGGTGTGGCACACCTACAGCAAGATCAACGGCAACGGCTACATGGTGATCATCGAGATCCCGTTCAAGTCACTGCGTTTCAAAGAAGGCGGCACGAATGACTGGGGATTCATTCTGATTCGCGTGATCCCGCGCAATTCCGAGCATTCCTTTTTCCCGCGGAACACAAATAAAGTGCAGGGCATGTTGACGCAGGAAGGGACACTGCAGGGCTTCCAGGAGATTTCTCCGGGGCGGAACATGCAGTTCATTCCCTACACGTCGGTGGGCGCGTTCCGGGCGCTCGATGAGCGCGATCCGGCCGGCGATCGTTTTACGGGGAAGCACGTGGAGCCCAAGGCGGGGCTGGATTCCAAGGTCGTCATCAAAGACAGCGTGGTACTGGATACGACGATCAATCCCGACTTTGGACAGATTGAGTCGGACGATCCGCAGGTGACGGTGAACCAGCGCTTCGAGGTGTTTTTTCCGGAGAAACGGCCGTTCTTCCAGGAGAACTCAAACTTTTTTCAGACGCCGCTCAATCTGCTGTTCACGCGCCGCATTGCCGATCCGCTGTACGGCGTGCGGCTGACGGGAAAGACCGGGCCGTGGGCGATCGGGACGCTGCTGGCCAATGACCGCTCGCCGGGAAAGAGCGTGATCGATACCGATCCCCTGGCCGGACAGAACGCGTATTTTGCGGTGTTGCGCGTTAACCGCGAGCTGGGAAAGAACAACAGCATCGGGATGATTTATACCGACCGCGAACTGCACACGGCGCCGAACAGCTTCTGCACCTCGGTGCGATGCGATGTGGGCTTTAACCGGGTGGGCGGGATCGATACGCAGTTCCGCTTCGGGCAGAACTGGCAGATGAACGCGCAGGCGGTGACCAGCGAGACCAAATTCGCCGACGGCTCGCGCGAGGCCGGGCCGGCCTACCAGGTCTTTGTCGAACGCAGCTCGCGCAACGTAGAGTTCAACTCCATGTACCGCGACGTCTCTCCGGGGTTCGATACGGAAGCGGGGTTCGTGAATCGCACGGACATAAGGCAGTTCAGCAACTTCATCCAGCGCACCTTCCACACGGAAGGCAAGATCCTGAATTCGCACGGGCCACGGCTGGGCACGTTCAGCCTGTGGGACCACAATGGGACGCGGCTTAACTACAATTTCAATCCCGGCTATGTCTGGGCTTTCCCGCGCAACAGCTTTTTCGCGGTGGCGGCCAACTGGGAGCACGAGCGGCTGCGCCCGCAGGATTTTTCTGCGCTGCCGGCCAGCCGGGACTATGCGCATCTGACCGGCGCGGCAGAATTGGCAACGCAATATATGAAGTGGCTCAGCCTGGACGTGGAGATGGACTGGGGCACGTCCACAAACTTTGTTCCGCGCAATGGGCCGCCGGTGCTGGCGTTCCAGAACAGCTCCTTTGGCCGCGCGGTGGTGCGTCCGACCAAGGGGCTTACGATCGAAAATACCTACCTGATGACACGGCTGCTGGACCAGAACACCGGGCTGAACATTTTCAATAACCACATTCTGCGCTCGAAGTGGAATTACCAGTTCACCAAGGAATTTTCACTGCGCATGATCGGGCAGTACACGACGACGATCGCCAACCCGGGGCTCACCACCCTGCAAACCACCAAGCAGTTCAATGGCGACGTGCTTTTCACTTATATGCTGACGCCGGGAACAGCGATCTATGCCGGCTACAACAGCGATCTGGCCAACATCGATCCGATACTGCAGCGCACCTGTAGCGGCCTGGCGTGCGGGCCGGGACAGGGATTTGACGGCCTGCTGCGGACGCGGAATTCGTTCATCAACGATGGGCGGCAGGTGTTTATCAAGCTCTCATATCTGTTCAGATACTGAGCACTCAGCATTCAGCAGTCAGCATTCAGCCCTTCAACACTTCAGGAATTAGCAATTGGCAAATAGCTCTTGGCTCTTGGCTCTTGGCTCTTGGCTTTCGGCCTTTAGCCTTTCGCGATTCAACAACCGACAAAACCCGCGAGATCAGCACGAGCGCGGGCCCCTTCCCAAAGTAAAGAAGCATTAACCAGCAGCAAAGAATTGTCGGGAAGCTGCTCAGCAGAAACAACTTTCCTCGATCTGGTGGGTTCGTTTAATTGGGTTAAGCAGAGTAGCTTAACTGGATTAAGCAGAGAATCGCCACTTTGCAAGTCCGTCCAGTAGAGGAGGTCTCAAAAAAGTGCGATACCTAAAATATCTTGTGTTGCTTTTGGCTTTAGTGGCGCTGCCCGCGCTGCATTCGCAGGCGCAGGTCAGGATTGGCGTGGGCATCAACATCGGCCCGAGTTACGGGGTCTACCACGCGCCGCCGGTGTGCGAGTGGGGATTCTATCCGGACTATCCGTTCGGTTGCGCGCCCTATGGCTATTACGGGCCGGAGTGGTTTGCGGACGGCGTGTTCATCGGCGCCGGGCCCTGGTACAACTTCTATTATGTGCGCCCAGCGTACTACCGGCCGTATTACGTCCGCAGCGTGTGGTATGTGAACAGGTTCCATGACCGCGACCGGTTCTTCCGCGATGAGCGGTTCGATCATGACCGCGGATTCAGAGGTCATGAGTTCCGCGAGCACGAATTCCGCGAGCATGACTTCGATCGTGGACGCCGGTTCCATGAAGCGCGGGAATTCCACGACCGCGATTTTGACCGTGGCGAGCGGTTCCGGGAGTTCCATGATCGGGGCCGCCACGAGGGCTGGGAACGCGGCCGCGGGCATGGTCGAGGGCGCGATTGAGAGTGGGTTTCAAGCTAAGAGCTGGCGGCAGGGGCCGCCAGCTTTTTTGTGTGGGGGACGTGTGTCGCGCCTAACGGCGCTCGATTTGCAAGTCCTTGCCGGCTTGGGCAAAAGCGCGGCGCAAGCGTGGGCACCGTTTCAGTCAGGGAAAGAGAGAATCGGCTGCCCTGAAGAGCAGCGGGAGCCGATCCCTCGCTCGCCAGAGACCTCATAATAGGACTCAGCGGCATATTAGGTGGCGCGCTCGGGATGGCGGGGGAAAGGGAAGTTGTCGGGCTGACACATCATTAAAGGTTATAGGGGTCCCTCACTAGCGCTCGGGATTTCACGTAAAAAACATTTATTATTCCCTCAGCGTATGTCCACCTCTGTTCGTTCCTTTGCCAAGATCAATATTGGGTTGAAGATCGGGCCGGCGCGTGAAGATGGGTTTCACGAGCTGCGGACGATCTACCAGACGATCGCACTGGCGGACGTGGTGCGCGTAGACGTGGGGCGCGGCGTGGGGATTGAGATCGCTTGCAGGGACCAGCGCGTGCCCACCGACGAAGGCAACACCTGCTGGCGTGTTGCGGACAAGGTGCTGCGGGCGCTGAAGACGCGGGGCAAGGTGAAGATCACGATCGAGAAGAAGCTGCCGGTGCAGGGCGGGCTGGGAGCGGCGTCGTCAAACGCCGTGGCCACGATGATCGCGCTGGAAAGGGAGCTGAAGAAGCCGCTGCCGGTGGAGGAGCGGCTCAGGATTGCCAGTGAGGTGGGCTCGGATGTGCCGCTGTTTCTGATTGGCGGGACGGTGCTGGGTACGGGACGCGGCGAGCAGGTGTTCCCGATCGAAGACCTGCCGAGCTGGCACTGCGTGGTAGCCACGCCCGAGGTGGGCGTTTCGACGCCGGCGGCGTTTGCGGAGTGGGACCGGCAACACGCGACCAAATTGACGGAGCGGAAGGCATCAGATAAAATGGAAGTGTTCAGCCGAAGTGTGTATGAGTGGCTGGGCGGCAGTTTTACCGCAACCGGTGTCCCAGCAGGCTGGGACCGGGCCGAGGCACTGCTTCTCGACCTTGTCCGTACCGGGATTGAAAACGACTTTGAAAGTGTCGTCTTTCCCAAGTATCCCGCAATACGCGAGGCGAAACGTGCGCTTGAACGCTCTGGGGCGAAATATGTGTCGCTGTCAGGGTCCGGGTCGACTGTCTATGGGCTGTTTCTGGACGCTGAAAATGCCGCGAAAACAGCGCAGAAGTTAGGCGATAATGGTGTTCCGGCGGTGGCAACAGAGACGTTGACGCGGCAAAGATACTGGAAAGAGATGTTGGAATCGGGCCATCGGGTCATCGGGACATCGGGTCATCGGGAAGACAAGAAAACAGTGTAGTCGGGAATCGATTTGTCCCCGAGTCAAGACGCAAGGTCCCTCCGGCCTACTCGCCCGCTGAAGAAAGCGCGGGCTCGCTTAACGACCGTCGGGATGACGACGAGTTTTTGTTTGAGATGAAGAGTTTCTGGGCCGTCGACTAATGGTAGGTCAAGTGCCTTTGGAGCACTTTGTCTAGGTTCGAATCCTAGCGGCCCAGCCAAAGTTTAACGGCTGGTAGTTTGGAAACGGACGGAGCAGGTCCCTCGGCTTCGCTCGGGATTTCGCCAGCGGGCTCAGACGCCCGCTAAGCGGCTCAAGTTCGAATCCTAGCGGCCCAGCCAGGACATCGGGTGATCGGGTGATCGGCAATGCAAGTGCGGAACTAAAATTCAACGATTTAGGCCAAGAAAGAAAGCTAAGAGCCAAGAGATAACGGCTCATAGCTAGTACTCGTTGTAGCAAACCAGCTCATACGGGTGAACAACCATGGCGACGATAGCACCAGCAACGGAAAAGCAGGAGAAGAAGCAGCAGACGCAGTCTCACATGCAGCAACAGCCGAAGGAGCAAAAGCCGCAGCGCGGGCGGGCGGACGATAAGTTCAAGATCTTCTGCGGCACCGCCAATGAGCCACTCACGGACGAGATTTGCGCCTTCCTGGGCATGGAGCGTGGCAAGGCCACGGTGACGCGCTTCTCTGACGGCGAGGTCTATATCCAGGTGATGGAAAACGTACGCGGAGCTGACGTTTTTGTTGTACAGCCCACGTGCTTTCCGGTGGATGAACACCTGATGGAACTGCTGTTGCTGGTAGACGCGCTGAAGCGCGCGTCGGCGCGGCGCATCACCACGGTGATTCCGTATTACGGCTACGCGCGCCAGGACCGCAAGGACAAGCCGCGCGTTCCCGTATCTTCCAAGCTGATTGCCGACCTGCTGACCACGGCCGGAGCGCACCGCGCCCTGGTCGTCGATTTGCACGCGCCGCAGATCCAGGGCTTTTTCAACATTCCTGTGGACCACCTGTTTGCTTCGCCGGTGCTGGTGGACTACTTCAGGAAGATGCAGCTGCCGAGCCTGACCGTGGTCTCACCCGACGCCGGGGGCGTGGAGCGCGCGCGCTTCTTCGCCAAGAAGATTGACGCGGCGCTGGCCATTGTCGACAAGCGCCGCACCGACATGAATGTGGCCGAGGTCATGCACGTGATCGGCGACGTGAAGGGCCGCACGTGTCTGATCATCGATGACATCATTGACACGGCAGGCACGCTGGTTAAAACCGCGGACGCACTGCTGAACGCGGGAGCTTCGAAAGTCTTCGCCTGCGCCTCACACCCGGTGCTGAGCGGGCCGGCGATTGAGCGCATTTCGAAGTCGAAGCTGGAGCAGGTGGTGGTGACCAACACCATTCCGCTGACCAGCGCAGGCAAGGCGGAGCCGAAGATCAAAGTTTTGTCGATTGCGGGGCTTCTGGGCCGCGCGATCCAATCCATACACGAAGAAACTTCCGTCAGCTCACTGTTTGCGTGAGCGTGACGGAAGCGGAGAAGAAGGAAAAGAAGAGATGAGCACACAGCAGGTAGAACTAGTTGAAGCGCAGCCGCGGCCGGACAGTTCGCGCGGCAAGAATGAGGCGCGGCGTTTGCGCGCCAGCGGCCGAGTGCCGGCGGTGATTTACGGCGCCAAGAAGAAGACGATCGCCATCAGCGTGGATCCCAAGCAGATCACGCGGATTCTGGCGTCGGAATCGGGCCACAACACCATCTTCGATCTTCAGGTGGACGGCGAGAAGTCAAAGGTCATGATCGTGGACTGGCAGTTTGAGCCGCTCAAGGGCAAGCTGCTGCACCTGGACCTGAAGCGGATCGCCATGGACGAGAAGATCCGCGTGACCGTGCCCATCCATTGCGTGGGCGAGGCCGCGGGCGTGAAGCAGCAGGGCGGAATTCTGGACCAGGTGCTGCGCGAAGTCGAAATCGAGTGCCTGCCGGGCGACATCCCGAGCCATCTGGATGCCGATGTTTCACACCTGGAATTTGGTGTGGTGCTGCGCGTGAAAGACCTGCCCCATGGCGGATCGATCAAGTTCATCACCGATGAAGAGCAGACGATCGCGCACATCACCTCAGTGAAGGAAGAGGTTGCGCCGACGCCGGAAGCGGCCGCGGAAGCTGCGACGGCAACGCCGGCCGAGCCTGAGGTCATCAAGAAGGGCAAGCAGGAGACCGAGGAAGAGGGCGCTGAGCCCGCGGCTCCTGCCGGCAAAGAGAAGAAGTAACGGCGGTGAAGCTGATTGTTGGGCTGGGCAATCCTGGGATCGAGTACCAGTTCACGCCGCACAACATCGGCTTCCTGGCCCTGGACCGCATTGCCGAGCAGTGTGGCGGCGTTGCGATCGATAACCGGCATGCGAAGGCGCTGACGGCGCGGACGCGGATCGGGAACGAAGAGGTCCTGCTGGCCAAGCCGGAAACGTTCATGAACCTGAGCGGCATGTCAGTCCTGGAGCTGGTCAGGAAGTACGCGGTTGAACCGGAGCGCGACCTGCTGGTGATCTATGACGAGCTGGACCTGCCGCTGGGCATGATTCGCGTGCGGGCGCGGGGGTCGTCAGCCGGGCACAACGGAATGCAGTCGATCATTAACGCGCTGCAGTCGGAAGAGATTGCGCGGATACGGATCGGCGTTGCACCGGATGATCCCAGGAAAGGCGGAGCGAAGTACATACTGGCGCCGTTCCGGAAGTCGATGCTGAAGCCGCTGGACGAAGCGCTGGAGTTGGCGAGCCAGGCGGTGAATGTGATCGTGAATGAAGGCATTCTTAAGGCAATGAGTAAGTTCAACAGAAAGAACAAGAACAATAGTGACGAAAACGAGGGTATTTAGTATTTGGTAATTGGTATTTGGCTAAGTACTAAATACCAAGTACCAAGTACCCGGGAAAGCGGAGATGCAAATGCAAAGATCCTATGAAGTGATGTTTATTGTGCGGCCTGACCTGACGGAAGAGGACGTGGACAAGCTGATTTCGACCCTGCAGGGCCACGCTACGTCTGCAGGTGGGACCGTGCAGAACGTGGAAAAGATGGGCAAGCGCCGGCTGGCCTACGACGTGAAGAAATTTTCTGACGGCCAGTATGTGCTGTTCGTGCTGCAGGCGGACGGCAAGGCCATTCACGAGCTGGAGCGCAGGCTGCGCGTGTCGGAGCCGGTGATCAAGTTCATCACCGTCCGTACCGACGAGGAGAAGCAGCGGCTGGACAAGGTACGCAAAATCCGCGAGTCGCGGGTGAAGCGGCCCCCGGCAGGAGCAAGCGAGGCGGCTGAAAGTCCGGCGGCGGTGTAAGGAAGCAGCCAGCAACTGGCAATTAGCAATTGGCCAATGCCCTGCTGCCCGAAAAACATTTGGGCTTCGGCCCGCGAACGACAGGAATTTTGAAGGAGAGTTATGGCTGACGAGGCAAATCAGGAACAGAATCCAACACCGGCGCCGCGGAGTCCGGGCGGCCGTGAAGGCGGAAGACCGGACGGGCCGCGCGGAGAGCGCGGAGGCCCGGGTCGCGACGGCGGACGGAAATTTTTCCGGCGTAAGAAGGTCTGCAAGTTCTGCGTGGAAAAAATCGACGACATCAATTACAAGGACGTGCGCCTGCTGGGACAGTTCGTCGCCGAGCGGGGCAAGATCGTACCGCGGCGGCTGACCGGCGTGTGCACGCCGCACCAGCGGCGCCTGACGTCGGCGATCAAGCGGGCACGCAACATCGCGCTGCTGCCGTTTGCCGCGCGGTAGAACAGAGCTTCACCGCAGAGGACGCAGAGAGCGCAGAGAAAGCCAGTTTTCTTGGAGCGCTTACCTCAGCGGCTGAAGCCGGAGCGAGTGCGGGCTTCACGCAGGCATAAATGCCTGCTCCACCCCGTGATCGAATACAGTCGGTGGAGGCGGAGAAAAGCATAAAGTCCCGCTCAATCCGTGGACCCGATGGTTTTAGGAAATCTGCACAGCCGGGGGCGGCTGTGCCACAACATTCTGGAGATTCAAGATGGAAGTCATCCTGAAAGAAGATGTACCCAAGCTGGGCCATCGCGGCGAGGTGGTGAAGGTCGCCGAGGGCTACGGCCGCAATTATCTTTTGCCCAAGAAGCTGGCCATTGAGGCCACGGCCGCCAACCGCGCCGTGATCGAGCAGATGAAGCAGTCGGCCATCCGCAAGTCGGCGGTCGAGAAGGCTGATGCCGAGGGCCTGAGCAAGCAACTGGACGGCGTGTCGCTCAGCTTCCAGCGCAAGGCCGGCGAGAAGGACCACCTGTTCGGATCGGTCACCTCGTCTGACATTGCCGAGGCGCTGGAGCGCAAGGGCTTCTCGATCGACCGGCGCAAGATCCAGCTGCATGAAGCGCTCAAGAGCCTGGGCGAGTTCGATGTGCCGATCAAACTGCATCGCGACGTCACCAGCCGGGTGAAGGTCACGATCGAAAAAGAAGGCGGCGAGGAAGCCACGGCGTAGGCATCGCCGCGATCGGGTGATCGCGCGTGATCGCCGTGATCGGGAAAACCCTACCGCGGATCAACGCGGATTCACGCTGAGTGGAAATCGCGGGACAGTCGCTTCGGTATGAGAAAGCGTTGTTCTACGATGTTGATCGGCCGAGGGAGGACACTTGAAGGTTGAGATACGTTCCTGCGCGACTTGAGCGGCCAATCAGTCCAAGGCGGCGAGTCTCGCCGCCCTTATCAAGCAGCGCCTGGGCATTGACCCCGCGATTACGCCGGGCAAGACCGGCGAGTTTACGGTGATTGCCGACGGCGAGACCCTGGCCCAACGCGGCGGGAACTGGTTTACGCGGGGCTTCGGCATCGGGTTTCCTAATTTTGACGGCGTGATTGCAAAACTGCAGCAACGCCTCAGGTAAAAGCCGCCATCCAGAAAAACTTTACCGCGGATTTTCGCGGATCCACGCCGATCATCAGTCGAGCAGCCCGGCGTGAGTTCCCGAGGGTCCGCGGTTTCTCTTTTGTCGATCAGCAGGTCGGGCATTCGCCGCTGATGGGGCACCAGATCATCATGAAGACCAGGAATACAGGCGCCGCCGCAATCTCCGCGAGCACCAATCCCGTTGTCTTGAGTCCCTCCACGAATTCGTTCTTGTCTGATTTAGGCGGAGCAACTTTGAAGGGAATGGAGATGGCCAGAGACTCCGGCGTGACATCGCCGGCGCTGTTGGCAATCTGATACTTCATGATGCCGTGCAACTGGTGCTCTCCCACCAGCGTCTCCGGCGACGCCACCAGCCTCACTGAGACGCGCATCTCTTTCGCCCGGCCTGAGCTCCGGTCATCGACCGGGATGAAGGTCACCTCCCTGACCTGGACGGAAATGCCGGGCTCAGAGGCAAAAGCCAGGTCGGGCTTTTCCGGCCCCTGCAACACAGAACACCTGCGCGCTTTAAAGGTGAGTTCCGCCTGGGTCTCGCCCTGCTGGTGCAGCAGGTGATGGTCGATTCTTATCTTCTTCAGCTCCAGGCAGCTTGCCGGCTGCTGGGCCTGGAGTTGGGCTGCTGCGGTCAGGATTGCGATCACCAGAATCAGGTGCTTCATAAGTTCCTCCCGGGGCTTCCAGCCGGGCGGCCTGGACAGGTTCCACTTCGGCCGGGAGCCCTTTTTGCGTGGATACGCAGGTTCAGGAATATCGCGGCGGGCGGAAGGGCGGCAATGCACCGGGAATCAATTGGTGGTAAAGCAGGGGATAAAGAGGGGTTGAGGAGGAGTTGAGGAGATAGCGAGGGAGCCCGGGAAGCTCCATGATGCGGCCGGCTGGGGCTGACAAGCCCGATAGCTAAATGTAATGGGACATGTGTCGCGCCTCCGGCGCTCTAATCTACACCACACCGTTCCCAGCGCTTCCGCGCTGGGCTACCTTTGTTTCGCGCCTTCGGCGCTCACGTCTGGACAGGTTGAGAGCGTGCTCCCCCGGCTTGCGCGATCCATGGTCAGCTGAGCCTGCGCTGCCTGCCGCAACAAGCGAAAACCGCAGGAATTCCCGGTGTCTCACTGGGCAGCCATTGGCCGCGCCTTCGGCGCTCCCGTCTGGACTGGTTGTGAGCGTACTCCCCGGCTTGCGCGATCCACGGTCAGCTGAGCCAGCGCTGCCTGCCGCAACAAGCGAAAACCGCGCGTATTGGGAACTCCGTGTCGTCTGGGCAGCCATGGTTCGCGCGTGGCGGCGCTCGCTCGACGGTCTTCCAGATTTTCTGATCCCGAACGAGCAGTTCGCGGGAGTAGATATTCTTCAGGTCCTTCCACTCCACCCTTTCTGTCGCCGGTAGTCTCGGCTTTCGGTCGGGATGACAGACGGCTAAGTATATGTGAACCATGATGAAATAGTTGTTGACAGATTGGTGAAACATATAATATAAGTGTGAATATGAGCGACGAGACAGCAAAAAACATGTATGAAGCAGCCGTGAAGCGCCTTTCCGAACTGCTGCGCCAGGAAATCGAGGCCAAAGAGCAGATTTCACACTGGGCGCCGATTGTGGAACAGCTCGCGAAAGTGGCTGGAGAGACGCTGGAACCGGAGATCGCCAATAGAATCAAGGAGTTAAAGCGGGAGCAAGAGGGGGCCGTGGGGCAGGAGATGGGCTTGAGCGAGGCGATCCGGTGGGTCTTCCGGCAGCCGCATATTCTTCCGCTGACGCCGACCCAGGTGCGCGACGAGCTGGCCAAGATGGGCTACGACCTGGAGAAGTATGCCTTTGTGATGCCGCCGATTCACAACACGCTGAAGCGGATGAAGGAGGCGGGCGAGATCAAGGAAGTAGAGGGGATTGGAGGGCTGGGACGGGCGTATGTGAGCGCGAGGTAATCGCCGTGATCGCCGGAATCGCGCGGAATCGCCGTGATCAGAAGCTATGACGTAAAGCCCCAAAGATTCGGCTCCATACCGCAAAAACCTTTGCAACGCGGAGGAACGGAGTCAACGGAGGTCAGGCAAGACTGAGATTTTCTGGGCCTACGCTACCTCTGCTTCCTCCGTGTTTCAAAGGTTTTTCCCGCCTGAGCGCCAAGGCAAGAGTTTAGGAGTACACCATGAAAGAAATCGTCAGCAGAACATACAGCAAAGAAGAAATCCTCGGCGCCATCACCGATTGCACCGCCAGACTCGGCCATGTCCCTACCTTCCTGGAACTTCAGCGGACCATGGACCTCAAGGCGTGCCAGATCACACGTCATTTTCACAACTATGCCAAAGCCCTCCAGGCCTGCGGATTGAAGCGCGAAGGCTGCGGCGTTCGCGTCACCATGGACGGCCTGTTTCACGACTGGGCGCGCCTCGTCCGTGAGTTGGGCAAGGTCCCCACGGTTGCGGAATACGAGGAGAAAAGCAGATACAGCCAGAACCCGATGCGCCATCGCTTCGGCTCCTGGCACCTCATTCCCGCCGGAATGCTCCAATATGCCCGCGAGCAGGCCTTGGAGCAGCAGTTCGCTGACGTGTTGGAGATCGCCGACAAGCGCTTTCAGCAGACGCCAAAACGCGTTTTGCGCGGGCCCCTTCCCGCCTCCCAACTCCCTGCCATCAGCAAGGCCCGGCCCGGCCGTCCGCTATGCGGAGCGCCCCTCATTGCCCCGGCCCTTGGCTTTGCTCCGATCAACGAAAATGGCGTCATGTTCCTCTTCGGCTCCATGGCCCGCGACCTGGGCTTCATCGTCACTCACATCGGGCCGCAATTCCCCGATGTTGAGGCCTTCCGTGAAGTCGAACCCGGGCGCTGGCAGCTCATCCGCATCGAGCTCGAATTCATGAGCCGCAACTTCGTCCACCACTTTCACGACCCAAAACACTGTGATCTGATCATCTGCTGGGAACACAACTGGCCCGAGTGCCCGGTCGAGGTAATTGCGCTGAAAGATCACGTGGGAAAAATCCGGTGATCCGGTTTCGAAAATCGCCCGGATTTGCACTTAAACTCGGGCATTTTTGGCAGGATGAGAGCGGTTTGCACCGCATCTGAGGCGACTGCCACCCCAGCCCGCGCAACAGCGGCGCGGTCCGGGGACCCCGGGTGATCCCGCTTTGGCAGGGGTCAGGAAAGGAGTGTAATCTCGAGCTTACGTATTGCCGTCTGGCGCGTCCAAGTAATTGCAAGCAGAGAGGATTAGCAGAGGACGAATAGATGCCGGCCGAGTCGACATTGATTGGGGTCGCGGTTGGCGCGAGAGGCGACAAGAGACGCAGCCATTCTTCCGGAGAGATGGTGAGTCAAGCCCTAAGTCGGATCAACGACAGCGAGCTGATTCGCGCCGCCCAGCGCGGAGACCGCGCCGCTTTCGAGACGCTGGTGCGCCAGTATGACCAGGCGGTGCTCCGTCTGGCGCTGCACCTGACCGGCTCTGACGCCGACGCGCGCGATATTTACCAGGAGGCGTTCCTGAAGGCGTATCGCCACATCGGGAACTTCCGTTTTGAGTGCTCGTTTTACACCTGGATCTACCGCATCGTAACCAATCTTTGCCTGGACCATCTGAGGAAGCGGCAGACGCGCAAGGAAGATCCGCAGATGGTGACGGATTCCAGCGGGCAGCAGGTGGACGTGCTGGAGCGCGTGAGTGACGACCGCGCCGGGGCCAACCCGGAGCGCGACCTGATGCGGCGCGAGCTGGGCGCGAAGATCAGCCAGGCGCTGACCAAGCTGACCCCGCGCGAGCGCATGGTTTTTGAGCTGAAGCATTACCAGGGGCTGAGGCTGAGGACGATCGGCGAGATGCTGAACACGACGGAGGAGACGGCCAAGAACACGCTCTTCCGCGCGACGCAGAAGTTGAGGAGCGTGTTGGCGCCGATGAGGTAAGAAGGCAGTATTTAGTAGTTAGTAATTGGTACTTAGCCTTTTCTGGAAGAGGCAAGCGGCGTGGAAGTAAATGGCGCAGTAAGACACAAGGTCCCTCACCCCTACTCGGCCGCCGGAGAAAGCGCGGCCTCGCTGACGGGGTTCGGGATGACGATCTGAATGGGACGGGCTTTGCATTGGTGAAGAGAGAAGGGTTTTGGCTAAGTACTAAATACTAAGTACTAACGGCTAGAGAGTTATCTATGAACTGCGACTGGACGAAAGACAACATCGTTTTCTACATCTACGACGAGCTGGCGGACGATGCCAAGTTCGCCTTTGAGCAGCACGTGCGCCACTGCCTGGGCTGCCGGCGCGAGCTGGACGCGGCGCTGGAGTTCAAGAACGGAATGCAAGCGCTGCCGATGAAAGAGGTCTCACCCAGCTTTTTGACGGCGAGCCGGATGCAGTTGCAGGAAGCGCTGGAGCACACCGACCAGAAGCGCAGCTTTCTGAACTCGTTTGTCTTCGACCTGACGGCCTGGATGCACCAGGTGAAGCTGGCGCCGGCGCTGACGGCGGCGCTGCTGATGATCGGATTTGCCGGTGGCGCGATTACGACGTATCGGCTGACCAGCCGCCCGCCCATCATCGATCAGACGCTGGCGGGAACACCGCAGACCGCAGACATCTCGAACATCTTCGGAGTTGATTCCATCACACGCGAGGGGAACGGCAACCAGGTCCAGATCAAGTACAACACGCTGCAGCCGCAGACGGCGTACGGATCGACGGACGATCCGCGGATACGGCAGTTGCTGCTGCTGGCGGCGCGCAACAACCGCAACGCCGGCGTGGTGCTGGATTCGCTCGACGTGCTGACGCGGAGTCCGGAGGACAACGCGGTACGGGAAGCGTTGGTCTACGCGCTGCGCTATGACAAGAATCCGGGCGTGCGTTTGAAGTCGCTGGAAGGGCTGAAGGGATATGTCAAAGGCGACGAGCACGTGCGGGACGCGGTGATCGAGGCCTTGCTGCACGATAACAATGCCGGCGTTCGCCAGGAGGCGATCGGGCTGCTGGATTCGGTGAAGGCGGATTCGAGCGTGCGCGCGGCTCTGACAGCGCTGGCGGAGCGCGATCCGAACAAGTTTATCCGCGAGGAGTCCAGGCGTTACCTGGCGAGCACGCCGCATCTGGATTGAGGAGAGCAGTACTTAGTAGTTAGTACTTGGTATTTAGCTTTTTGTGGAAGATACAAACGGCTCGGAACGAGAGTGGGCGTTTTGAACAAGGTGAGATGTAGCGAGGTTCTGGCTAAGTACTAAATACTAAGTACTAAAGGCTAAAGAGATGAAGAGACATTTACAACGCGCGGCCTGGGTTTTGGCGATGGCCTTCATTTGCGCAGGCTTTCTTTTGGCAAACCAGGTTGCAGCCGCGCAGAGTCTGACGCCGCGTTTGTTCCGGGCGTCGGGCAACGAGTGGATCCAGGAGGTTTCCGGGACATTTTCTGCCGGAAAATACGTGAGAGTGCGCTCGTCGAGCGGCTCCATCCGCATACAGGGCGCACAGAAGAACAACATCACCTATACCATCCGCGAGCATGTGCGCGCGGCCACGGAAGAGGGCGCGCGCCGCGAACTGGCCCACTTGAAGTTCACCACCTACAGTTCGGGCGAGACAGTGACGCTGCGCGCCGATTGTGAAGGCTCCAACCGCGGCTCCATAGATTTCGACGTGCAGGTGCCGGCACAAACGGCGCTGGTGAAGCTGGAAACCGAAGGCGGCGCGGTGACGGCGACAAACCTCTCCGGGCGCGTTGAGGCGAACACCGGCGGTGGCGCCATCCAGCTGGACCAGATCACGGGCCTGGTGGTGGCTGCGAGCGGCGGCGGAAATATCGAAATTGGCAAAGTGGGAAGTGACGTTCAGGCTTCAACCGGGGGTGGAAATATCCGTCTCATTTCGGCTGCTGGCCACGTGAATGCCAAATCGGGTGGGGGAAATTTGAATATCGGATGGGCCAAAGTGATGACGCTGAGCACGGGCGGCGGATCCATCAATGTCAACAAATGCGATGGCCAGATGAAAGCTGAAACTGCGGGAGGCAATATCGATATCAAAGACATTGCCGGGTCGGCGCAGATTGAAACTGGCGGCGGCAGCATTCATTTTGGGCCTATCAAAGGCGGCGTGCGCGCCGAGACCGCGGCAGGGGGGATCATCGCGCGGCTGGCGCCGGGGGGAGAGTTTACGGATTCGCGCCTGGAAACTTCTGTCGGCGACATTGTGGTTTATGTGCCGGAAGGACTGGGCGTAAACGTCCGTGCGGCCGTCGAAGTCGCGCGAGGGTACGGCATCCGAAGCGACTTCCCGGACCAGATCAAAATCAGCAATCCCCAGGGCCTGGGCCCGCGGGAGGTCTACGCTGAAGGCAGCCTCAATGGCGGCGGGCCGCTGTTACATGTCCACACAACTACCGGGAACATTGAGATTAAACGCGAAGCAAAAAAATAATTTCTACGCGGAGTGGCTCTATGATGCATACATTAGCGACTGCATTGTTGCTGCTGGGACTGGCTGTGCCGGCTGCCCCGGGCGGCGATCCTCAACCGGAAGCTCCCGCTGCGCCCCGTCCACCGGCGGCTTTCTCCTCCCCGGGCCGGTCTTACCTGGGCGTCGACATTCAGGACATAACCCATGAACGCGCCGCCGCGCTCAAGCTCAAGGAAGAGCGTGGCGTGGAGATCACAACCGTAGACGCCGATGCTCCCGCCGGTAAAGCCGGGCTGCGCGAGCACGATGTCATTCTCCAATTCAATGACACTGCGGTCGAAAGCGAAGAGCAGCTCCGTCGTTTGATCCGCGAAACCCCTCCGGGTCGCACCGTCACTCTGGGCATCAGCCGTGACGGCGCTCCCATGAAGGTCAGCGTGCAGCTGGCCGAGCACCGCAAAGTTGTGGCGGAAAGCTTCCCTCGCGTTGTGGTTCCGGCGGTGCCCCGCATCCGCGAATTCCCGCGCAACGGTATGGATTTTCCCCAGATTCAGATCCAGACTTACTCCTCCGTGCTCGGCGCCCAGACGGAAAATCTGACCCGCCAGCTGGGCGACTACTTTGGCGTGAAGAACGGCGAAGGCATCCTGGTACGCTCGGTGGAGAAGGGTAGCGCCGCGGAGAAGGCCGGGCTCAAGGCCGGCGACGTGATCATCCGCGCCGATAACGAGAAAATCACCGACCGCAGTGACCTCAGCCAGATCCTCCGCAAGCATCGCGGCGGCGGGCCGCTCGCTCTGGTCATCATGCGCGACAAGCATGAGCAATCCATCACCGTCACTCTGCCCGACCGTGGATCGCGCGATTCATCCATGCTCGAATTTGACTCCGAAGAGCTGACCGCGTCCCTCGACGAAGCGGCCTCAGCGCTGGAAGGCCTCAAGCTCCAGGAACTCGCGCCATTGCACGTCGAGGGTGAGCTTCTGAATCTTTCTCCGGAGATCGAGAAAGCCATGCGTGAAGCCGAACGCGAACTTGAAAAAAGCGGCAAAATTCTCCAGGAACTGAAGCTCGGCCACGATTTCATCTGATCTTTCATGCGCCTCTGTCCTTCCAGCCGGGGTTCCCGGCGGCGCCGCTTTTTGCGCGCGTTGGGCGTGGGAGCGTGACCTTGCGTGGCCACGCCCTTTTTTTGCCGGTAAGCGCCACGATCTGCCATCGTGAATCCCGGGCAACTCGGCGCCCGCCGCCCTGATCTATGTGCCGGGGTAGGTCTGCACAGAATCCTGCCGACCCGAGGAGAAACCATGAGAAAAATACTTGCTGTTCTCACCATTGTATTTGCGTTCACGTTCCTGTCCGCGGCGCAGACTGGCGGCGCCCCGGGCGCAACAGATCATCCTGCCGGCGGCAGCGCCCAAACCGGCGCAGATGAACACGCCGCTCCCAAAAAGGGCGCTGGCGGAGGCGCCACGCTCACCGGCTGCCTCAGCGGCCCGAACTCGGAAGGCGCCTATGAACTCAAACGCGGCCCCCACACGGTTGAAGTCGGCGGCCTCGATGACTTGAGCAAGCACGTCGGCCATGAAGTAAGGCTGCATGGCTCGTGGGCCAAGAGCGGCTCTGAAATTGGCGAAAAAGAGAACGAAGCCGCCGAAAAGAAGGAAGGCAAAGAAGGCAAGGAGGAAAAAGGCGAGCGGCACTTCAAGGTCACGTCAATCGATCACGTGAGTGACACCTGCAAGGCCGGAGCTGCTGCAAAAGGCGAGCACCACAAGAAAGGGGACAACACCAGCCAGCCCAGTACCCCGCCGAAGATCTAACTGCGGTGTTCCTTGTTACACAGAGCGCAGCCTGAGTGGCTGCGCTTCTGTTTTCCGGCGACATCCAGCACTGTACTTCTTCCATAAAGATCTGCCAGTTATCTGAACTTTGTGGCACAGGAACTCTTGCCTGTGCCTGCCTGGGAATTGAGTACCGCCTTCCAGAGTAGCTTTGTCACGATCCGTGGAAGAGCGGCCCTTTAGGGCCGCGTAAATTTCGCTACGAAGATCGGGGCTTTAGCCCTGGTTCTTATAAAACTCCTGAAACGCAACGGCCCAGCACTTCAGTCCAGGATGAGCGAAGCGAAGAGCCGCGCTAAGACGATCACAAAATTCCAGGCTTTGGTCCCTGCAAAGAATGTTCTTATTTCCCAGGCGGTCGCAGCGCCAGCAGCGTTGCCGGATCCAGGTACTCACCTCGCCAGCGCACTGCAAAGTGCAGATGCGGCCCCGTGGAGCGGCCGGTTCCGCCACTCAATGCGATCAGCTGCCCTGCGCCAACTTTCTCGCCTTCCTTCACCTTGAACTCTGAGAGGTGCATGTAGATCGTCACCAGGCCCTGCCCGTGGTCCAGCATCACGCAATTGCCTTCGTAGTAGAGCGGCCGCGCCAGGATCACCGTGCCCGCGTTGGTCGCGTGCACCGGCGTTCCGATCTTGGCGTGAAAATCCAGCCCCTTGTGCTGGCTCTTCGTCTTGCCGTTATAGATCCGCCGCGCACCGAAGACGCCGGAAGTCTCGGTGTCGGTGGGCCGCTGAAATTCGCCGGACCACAGCGGATCCGGGTCCAAAGCCGCAAACGCCTGCTTCTTGGCCGCCTCCGCCGCTTCAATCGCCGGCAGCGCTTCCTTGGGCGGCTCCACAAAGGCAGGTGCGACTTTGATTGTGCTGAATGGATAATGCGCCGCGCCCACGCGGACATCGAAACTCAGCTGGATGTCAGCATCATCGGTTCTTCGGCCGGAAACTTTCAGGGGATATGCGGCGGGCCTCGTCTCCAGACTCACCCCCGCGAGCGCGTACCAGCAATCGCATCCGTCGTTATGGCGGAATTCGATCTTCTGTCCCAGAAAAACAGCTGTGACTTCTTTCAGATGTTGGGTGCGCAGGCGAAAGAGCACAGGAGAGCCGTTCACCAATTTTGCGGGCTCCCAGCTCAATGGAGAAACATATCTCTTGGCTTGACCCTGGGCGCTCAACGTGAGCGCCAGGAATATCCAGAGCTGAACAATCCGGGTGCGCGCCATACCGGCGGCCTTCACTCTGTCCATCTTCTGAAGATCAGCGAACCGTTCGTGCCGCCGAAGCCGAACGAATTGGAGAGTGCCACGTTGATCTCGGCCTTGCGCGCCTGGTTGGGAACGTAGTCCAGGTCGCACTCCGGATCGGGGTTCTCCAGGTTGACGGTCGGCGGAAGCACCTGGTCACGCAGCGCGAGGATGGTTATTCCTGCCTCCAGCCCACCGGCGCCGCCCAGAAGGTGTCCGGTCATCGATTTGGTGGAGCTGACGGCGACCTTCGTGTCCGCGCCAAACGTGCGCTTGATCGCCTTGGTCTCCAGCACGTCGCCAATCGGCGTCGAGGTGCCGTGCGCGTTAATGTACTCGATGTCCGCGGGCGAGAGCTTGGCATCGTGGATCGAGTTCATCATCACCCGGTAGCCGCCTTCGCCTTCTTCGGCCGGCTGGGTGATGTGGTAGGCATCCGCGCTCATGCCGTAGCCGATGATCTCAGCCATGATCTGCGCGCCGCGGCTGCGCGCATGCTCCAGCTCTTCCAGGATCACAATGCCTGCGCCTTCGCCGATCACAAAGCCGTCGCGGCCTGAGTCCCAGGGCCGGCTGGCTTTTTCCGGGTCGTCGTTGCGCGTGGAAAGCGCGCGCATTGCCGCAAAGCCGCCTACGCCCATGGGCGTGATTGCGGCCTCTGCGCCGCCGGCAATCATCACGTCGGCATCGCAGCGCTGGATGATCCTGTAAGCATCGCCGATGGCGTGTGCGCTGGTGGTGCAGGCCGTGGCCGTGGCCTCGTTCGGCCCCTTGGCCCCGTAGCGTATGCTCACGTGTCCGGCGGCAAGATTGATGATCACCGCAGGAATGAAAAAGGGCGAGATCTTTCGCGGGCCGCCCTTGAGCAACGCCTCGTGCTCGCGCTCTATCACGTCAAACCCGCCGATGCCGGAGCCGATGTGCACTCCCACGCGGGTGGCATTTTCCGGAGTCACCTCCAGGCCGGACATCTTCATGGCTTCATTCGTCGCCGCCAGGGCAAAGTGGATGAAGCGGCCCATCTTCTTGATCTCTTTTTTCTCGATGAAATTCAGAGGATCAAAGCCCTTGACCTCAGCCGCAATCTGGCAGGCAAAATTCGTGGCATCAAAGCTGGTGATCTTTCCCACCCCGCTCTTGCCCGCGATAATGTTCTGCCAGACCTCGCTGCTGGTGAGGCCAACGCCGCAGATCAGTCCCAGCCCGGTGACAACGACCCGCCTGGCCAATTACTTCCCGCCTTTCGCGTGCTTATCAATGTAGTCAACCGCGTCCTTGACCGTGCGGATCTTTTCCGCGTCCTCGTCGGGAATTTCGATATCGAAGGCCTCTTCAAAGGCCATCACCAGCTCCACCGTATCCAGCGAGTCCGCGCCAAGATCGTCCACAAAAGAAGCATTGGGCGTCACCTCGCCTTCGTCCACTCCAAGCTGCTCAACGATAATCTGTTTTACCTTGTCTTCAACGGCTGCTGCCATACGTTCAGTCTCCTTCTGGTTTTTTCCCTCTGAATTAGGATTCGGGGCCGCTACTGCTTTACTGATTTCGCATTCTTCTGGATGTAATCGATTGCGTCCTGGACCGTGGAAATTTTTTCCGCTTCATCGTCCGGGATCTCCAGGCTAAAGGTCTCTTCCAGCGCCATGATCAGCTCTACCCGGTCCAGCGAATCGGCGCCCAGGTCGTCAACAAACGACGCCTTCGGCGTGACCTCGGAAGGCTCCACGCCCAGCTGGTCCACGATGATCTGCTTTACCTTTTCCTCGACGACCGGCACACTCATCTCTCCTGGCGACAGATCTCCCGGCTCGCGCGCTGTTACGCAATCGGGGATGGCTATATGCCAAACTCACAAGTAGTGGATCAGCTCAAGAGCGGATCCACTACTGTACCAGCCTCTAGCGTCCCCGTGCGCCGGGGACGCGGGCCTTTAGGCAGAGGTCATCGCTCGAGCGATGACGAAGCACCAATGCTGCGGACAGTTGAAACCGCCGCCCAAGGCCAACTCGCTAGTCTAATCCGTCGCAAAATGTTGTGTCAAAACGCCTTCCGCGCGCTTTAGCCATTGTATATTCCCTGCGCATTTCCCGAGCAGAAGCACAAAACCAGCAATCAGCAAAGAGCAAGTGGCAATGAGCACAGCTTAAGCGCGCCGCCAAAATGCTCCAGCTAATTGCTGATTGCCAATTGCTAATTGCTACAATGATTTCTTGTCCGCGCCCACATTCTTCACCAAGTACATTGCCTGGCTCTCCGCGCTCAAGGCCCTGGGCGCCTGGGGCGTCTTCATCATTTCCATCCTCGATGCCGCCGCCTTCGGCGTCCCCATGGACCCGCTGGTCGCCGGCTACGTCTACTCGAATCCACACCAGGCGTGGCTCTACTGCGTGGTTGCGTCGGTCGGGTCTGCGCTGGGCAGCATCGTCCCCTACCTGCTGGGCCGCGCCGGAGGCGAACTCTTCCTGCTCAAGCGCATCAATGAAGCCCGCCTCAAGCGTATCCGCGACCGCTTTGAAAAGCAGGAATTTCTCGCCCTGACGGTCCCGGCCATGCTCCCGCCGCCCACGCCGTTCAAGTTATTTGTATTTTCAGCCGGCGTATTCGAGATGAAGTTCGGCGCCTTCCTGCTGGCGATCCTCAGCGGCCGCCTGCTCCGCTTCGGCATTCTTTCCGTGCTGACCATCGTTTTCGGTCCGCAGATCGTGGCCGATATCAAATTCCTGCTCAAGGCGCACCCAGTGGTCCTGGTCGTAACTGTGCTCTTGCTGGGATTTGGGATCTATCTCGTGTTCAGGCTGTTGCGCCAGCCGGCGAAAGAAATCGCGGAAGAGATCAAGGAACATGAATCGGAGGAGGAATAGCCGCTTGGAAATCCCACCACGAAGCGTGGAAGAGCACGGCTTTAGCCGTGCGTTCAGGTTCGCGACAACGCAGCGCTTTAGCGCTGGTGGAAAAAATGAGGCAATGACTTCACGAGCCATGAAAACCGTTTTGCTGTGCATTCTCGGTACCACCGGACTGGCCGCAGCCAAGCCATGGGTGCTTCGCTTCGATGGCGCGGGACCAGTAAAGATCGGAATGACTCAGGACCAATTAAGCGCGGCGCTCAGCGGCAGCTTTTCTGTACCTGAAAACGCGGAAGAGAAGAATTGCTTCTACGCTGAGCCCTCCCTCCATCCGGGGATCGCGTTCATGGTTCAAAACGGCCGCGTAACCAGAGCAGATGTGACCAGACGCACTGTCCCCACCGCCTCGGGGATTCGTGTGGGCGATTCCGAAGAGCAGGTGAAGAAGGTCTATGGTGCAAGGGTAAAAGTGGAGCCGCATGCGTACACGGGTCCCGAAGGGCACTACCTGACCGTGTATTCCCGTGACCGCCGCTATGGCCTGAGATTTGAGACGGACGGGAAAAAGGTAACCGGTTTTTATGCCGGCGAACCGCAGGCCATCCTCTACATTGAAGGCTGCCATTAGCAGGCCGCACGCTTCGGACTGAATCTACGCTGACGCCTTCTTGCTCTCCGCCGCGCTTTCTGGCTGTAGCTGCGCCACCAGCGCGCCGATTCCAAAGAAGACCGCCGCGAACACCACGTCAGAAATGATCCCGTTGCGGGCGAACGGCAGCGCCTTGGTGTAGCAGTCAATCAGGCCGGCCAGCGTGTGCGGATAGCCGATGTTTCCGAACGCCCACACGGCAAAGTTGCTGGCCAGGTAAAAGCCCACGCCCGTGCCCAGGCCGGCGCCCAGCACGTTGAGCGGCTTTACCCGGTCGCGCAGCAGCACGCCCAGCAGGCAGGGCACCAGGTACCACGCCCACATCACGTATTGGTCGAGCGAGAACGGCAGCTGGTAAACCTTCAGGTTCAGATAGAGATCAGACCCGATCATCAGCGCCACGGGGATCCAGAAGTGCTTGCGCGGGATTCGCGATCCAAAAAACAGCAGTGACGCGCCCACCAGGCTGAAGCCCTTGGTGGCAAATGTGCCCGTACCGGCTCCAACGCGCAGCAACACGGCCGCAATCACGAACAGGTACGCCAGAATCCCCGACAAGTTAGCCAGCATAAGCACCCCGAACTGTTATTGTGAAGGTTGGAGAGCGGAACGTCAAGAATGCCGTCGCGCCTCGCCGCGATGGAGTTCTCTTATAAAACTCGTCATCCCGAGCGGCCGTAAAACGCGCGCTCGCTGACGGGGGTTCGGGATGACGAACTTACGGCGGGGCTACCTTAACAGAATGTTGAAAGATATGCTGTTTCACTCCGGTGGCCTTCCCACCCACATTTTCTCCACTCGTAGCTGCTGGTCGACAATCGCGTATCCTGCCAGCGGCGGCCGGTGGTTCCGCGTAATGCCCTGCAAGCTCTCGAAACGCAGGTCTTCGAATTGCACCTGATAGTGCCCGTTCTCCAGCTTTTCCGTGCTCACCAGCGGATACCCCGCCCAGTCCAGATACACCTGGCCCAGGTACGACTTCTTTGCCGCCAGCGTCACCGGCGTCTCTTCCGGCTTGGGGCGCACCGTTGCGAGCTCGTCCGGATCGATCTCGCCGGATTGAGAGTTGACCGGCAGCAAGATGAAGAAATCGCGCGTCTCCACCACGCCGTTCCAGGAAAACGGATTGATTGGGTGCGGAAACGCCGATGCGCGGAGCGGTTCTTCGCCTTGATAGGTACGCGCCGTCAGCGCCGCCACGGCGCGGCGGTGCTCAAAGTCGCGCACAAAGATCAGCAGCGCGACGCACACCAGCGCAAAGATCGCCCCCCCGCGCCCGCGAGGGCCGGCTTTCCGCGAGCCAATCTCTTCCGTCACCAGCGCAAACAATCCGGGGACCACCAGCCCCAGAAACAGCGCCAGCAGCATGATGGGATCGATGATGAAGACGATGTCCCAAGAGTGCCACTTCTCGCTGAATGGCGCCCATGGCCTGACGCCGTAGTTGTTCGTGGAATCCTGAAACAGGTGCAGCAGCGCTCCGCCGAGCGCATACAGGTAGAGCAGCTTCCAGTTCGGCGGAAGTTTGGGCTCGCGCCCTGCGCGCTGCATTGCCCAACACACGATATAGGCGCCCGCGAGGACCAGCGCCGCCACAAACGGCGCTCCCACAAAACTGTGCGTGATCCCGCGATGGTGCTGCAACCCGGCCACCGACCCGGCGAAGTAGAAAAGCGAGTCAAGGTCTGGCGCCTCGCAAGCCAGAATGATGGTCAACGTCGCCAGTCCGGTTTTGCGGTTCAGCCCGGTGCGGCTCAGGCACGCGCCGGTCAGCATGTGGGTTACAGGATCCATTCGCGGTGAAAGGCATTGTAAATGCGCAAGGGGGGATTGAGGATGACCGGGCAGAATTCCTGGCTGAGACTCGTGAAGTCTTCGTGCCGCCGATGTACCGATGTACCGATGTCCCGATTCTCTCAGGCGCTTCGGCGTTCCTGCTCTTCTTCTTCCACCGGGTTCAGCAGCTGGAAGCGCACTGCGGTATCGCACTTATGGCACGTGGGAAACGTCTCGTTGGCCTTGAAGGTCGCTTTGTGCGGCAGCCGGTGCTGCGCGTGCGAAACCTTATAGATCCCCGCCTTCGGGACCACCTGGCCAGGTTTGTAGATTGTCTTGCTGGAATCGAAAGCCATGCGCTTTGCCAAGTTGCATCGGGAACGTACTGGTTGGAACCTGCATCAGGTAGTCGGGGTTGTCCGTCGTGTCCGGATCTTCGCGGAAATCCGGATCTTCTGAGATGTGCGGCACCGCCTGGATCAGCTTGTAGCGCACGCGTTCGCCGCATCGCCGGCAATATGGAAAGATGCTGTTCCGCATCAGGATGACGGTCGCCCGGTCTTCGTCAAAGTGGCAGATCTCGTAAACTCCGGAGTGGACGATGGGTTCTCCCGGCAGCAGTGTGCAATCCGACTGGTCAAAGACAGTAGTATTCCGCTGAGTCATTGCATGCAAACTCCAGAATGAAAATAGAATGGCTGGTTCGCGGCCCGGATTGCCGCGAACAGACGATCACTCCGTCTCCCAGGGGAGGAGAAACCAGCCGGTTTCTGCATCATCCGGCCACGAAAGTGGGATGCGATCAGCCACAACAAAAGTTGGAAAGAGAAGTGCTAAACGAAACGACAAGGTGCGCCAAATGCACTTGCATTCGGAGACGCTGGTTGTATCATTGCTGGATGGATCAGCCATCCTCCAGCTCTGGAAGCAGTGCTGAAAATCGGAAACAAAGTTCCATCTGGCGCGTGCTCCGCGCCTTCGGAAAAGCGCTTGGGCCATTCCTGATGTGGATATTTGATCCCCGCGCTTATTATCGGAAATATCCAAACGTCCCGGCTGACGATAAGAGTGACCGGCCGCCCAGGTAGCCCTCACCACGGGGTTGCCATTCGAGCTAACTTCCTGTAAAATTTACCTTTAACTACAAGCTCTGAACGCTTCTGGCCTCTTCTGAGTTAAAGATCCTGGAGTCAACTGCAATGGCACAAGTTTGCGACATCTGCGGCAAAGGCCCGCAATTTGGAAACAAGATCAGCCACGCTCACAACGTGAGCCGTCGCCGCTGGAACGTGAACCTGCGACCGGTGCGCGCCCGAATTAACGGCGCCAACAAGCGCGTCCGCGTCTGCACCACCTGCCTGAAGTCAGGCAAGGTCCAGAAAGCCTCCTAGCGCTTCCCGGCTTGCTCGCAAAAACCAAAGGCCTCCCTTTCCGGGAGGCCTTCTTTTCGGGTGCAGCTTTTAACTCGTAGCCTTTAGTCAACGCTGCTTGCTCTGCTTGCCTTGGCTAGTTGCTGGTTGCTAATTGCTTCTTCAGAACCGCAGAACGATTCCGCCGCCCGCCAGCACGTTGTGATGGTGCAGCCCGCCCTTGGTATTGCCCGCCAGCACACTGCCCAGGCCAAAGTTCGGATCGCCGGTGACAAAGTCGCGAACTTCCGCGCGGAAGCCAAGTACCGGAAATCCGGTCTTGAAATCCAGTCCGCCGCCGTATTGGACAGCGCCCTTATTGGTCCTGGTTCCCGAATCCAGGCCATAGCGCGCCCATCCGCCTCCAAAGCTGACCCACGGTGAGATGGGGGCAACGGGCAACAGCTTGAGCCGCAGGCTCGGGGTGATGAACAGCGTGTTGATGTGGTCAATGAGCGTGGTGGGTGTGGTTGACAGCGTCAACTTCGTCGACGGAATGCCCGCAATCGGCACTTCCAGGTAAAGTGACGCCACGTGGGCATTCGCCAGCCGGAACGCCGGAACTCCTTCGAGAAAGATGTGGTGATCGGTCTTGAGACTGTTGAATGTGCCGGGCCCGGTCGAAAACGTCTGTTGCGAGTCAGAAACAAACGACCCGCCCACAACAAACGCGACATCCGCTTTTTGCGCGACCGCCGCTGATGCCAGACACAGCACCGCAATCAGGATGTAAAAGCGCTTCATGGAAGCTCCTTTGCAGGATAAGAAATTTTTTCAGAGCGATTAATGGTGAGATGCAGGAACTCAGCTTCGCGTCCTGAGGAAAATAACTGCTCCGGTTGCCAAGGTAGGTGCCCCAGGGTAACCAACGGGACAAAACGACTTCCGCGAAGCCGCCGAGGTTTTGCGGATTGTTGTCATTCAGCCAGCAGCTTATGCCAGCGCGATCACATCAATTTCCACGGCAACGTCTTTGGGCAGGCGCGCCACTTCCACGGTCGAACGCGCAGGGGGCGCGTTCTTGCAGACCTTGCCATAGATCTCATTCATCTGCCCGAACTCCGACATGTTCTTGAGGAACACCGTGGTCTTGACCACTTTTTCCCAGCTGCTGCCCGCGGCCTGCAGGATGGCCGTCAGGTTCTTGAGCACCTGCTCGGTCTGCTGCTCAATGCCGCCCGGGATCAGATTGCCCGTCGCCGGATCGAGAGCGACTTGCCCTGAAATGAAGATGAAACCGTTGGCCTTGATCGCCTGCGAATACGGCCCGATGGCCTTGGGCGCGTTGGGTGTGGAAACAACATCCCGGGTAAAGCCGCTCATCGCTGTCCTCCAGAAGACAACCCAGAAGAATATCAGATTGGTTCCTGAATCCCCCGCCTCGCGCGACGACTGGTTCTTTGAGATTCCTGCCATATTCCGCCCGCATTGCGAACATGAGCGCTGATGCAATATCACACTCCGGGGTGACCGCCGTCACAGTTCCCCATGTCGGCGAAAGCGCAAAATCCTGCTAGTTGAAAATGAAATTCAATTTCATTTTCAAGATCGGAAGAAAATATGGCTGCCCGCATCGTCATCTCCGCCCGAATCATCTTTCCTGTGCTGCTTTTCATGGGTGCGTCCTACGTACTGGCACAGGACAAGGAGAAGTCGCCTCCGCCCATCCAGGACAACAGCTTTCTGCTGGAAGAGGCCTATAACCAGGAAGCCGGTGTAGTCCAGCACATCAATACCTTCTCGCGCTCGTGGACGACTCGCCAGTGGATCTACACTTTCACCGAGGAGTGGCCCGTACCCGGTCATGCGCGCAATCAACTCAGCTACACGTTCGCTGCTCTCACTGCTGATCCTGGGATTTGCCAGGGAGCGGGCGCCGGAGACGTCGCGTTTAATTATCGGTACCAGGTGCTGGGGGGAGGCGAATCAAAGCTAAGCTTCGCGCCAAGGATTTCCGCTCTCATTCCGTCCGGAGATTATCGTCGCGGCCACGGATACGGCGGAACAGGCATACAGATCAATCTCCCCGTGAGCCTGGTCCTCGGCAGACAGCTTGTGACCCATTTGAATGCCGGAACAACTCTGGTCCCCTCGGCCCGGAATGCGCTGGGCGATAAGGCGTTCACCAATGCTTACAATGCCGGCCAGAGCCTGGTCTGGCTGGCGCGTCCGAACTTCAATCTCTTGTTTGAGACCACCTGGATGGGCTTCGAGAACGTGATTGGCAGGGGGAGCACCCAGCGTTCGCATGACCTGCTGCTTGCGCCAGGGGCGCGATGGGCCATCAATCTTGCGCGCGGTTTGCAAATTGTTCCTGGAATTTCCGTGCCCGTGGGCGTGGGGCCCGGCGCGGGAGAAAAAAGCCTGTTTCTTTATCTCAGCTTCGAGCACCCCTTGTGGAAGGAGAAGAGCAGGTAATCTGCCGTGCCCCAGCGGAGCGGGAAAGTTACTGCGCGGCCGGGGCACTGGGGATTAGTGAGCAGCTGCCTAGACCTTATTCAGTCTCTGCACGTCGTGAATCCCCGGAATCTTCCGCAGCCCTGAGATCACGCGCTCCAGGTGCTTCACGTCTTCAATATCGATCACGATATCGATGGTCGCCTGGCTGTCGGCCGTGCGGGCCTCAATGTTTCGGATATTGGTCTCGTCTTCGCTGATCACCGCCGTCAACTGCTTCAGCATCGCCGGGCGATCGTCACAGAAGACCGTCAGCTTCACCGGATAGGTTGCTTTTCCACTCGCTGCCTTCGGCGGCTTGGCCCACTCCACCGCGATCCGCCGGTCGGCTTCGTACATCAGATTGTTCACGTTCGGACAGCTCACCGCATGCACTGCCACGCCCTTACCCCGAGTCACGTAGCCAACTATCGCCTCGCCGCGAATCGGGTTGCAACATCGCGCGCGATACACCAGCAGATCGTTGTAGCCTTTCACCTTGATCGCGCCGCCCTCGGCGCTCTGCCCGAAGACCCGGCGGATCACCGTACCCAGCGTGCTGGGCTTGCTGACTGGCTCTTCTGCCGGCGTCTCGTCGGAAATTCCGGGCGAAAGCTTGGCCAGCACCTGTCGCGCCGAATATTTTCCGTACCCGATCCCCGCCAGCAGGTCCTGCCCGCTGCCCAGGCCGTACTCCTTGGCGATCTTCGTCATCTCCTCTTCGTCGAAGTCCTTCAGCGCCACGCGATACTTGCGCGCCTGCTTCTCCAGCAGCTTCTTGCCAATCTCGATCGCGCGTTCGCGCTGATGGATGTTCAACCAGTGCCGTATCTTGTTGCGCGCGCGCGTTGACTTGGCAAAGCTCAGCCAGTCGCGGCTGGGATTGTGCCCCGGCTGCGTCATGATCTCCACCACGTCGCCGTTGCGCAGCTTGTTCCTGAGCGGCACAATGCGCCCATTCACCTTCGCGCCTATGCAAGTGTGCCCGACTTCAGTATGAATGGCGTACGCAAAATCAATGGCGCTGGCGTCGCGCGGCAGGATCACCACCTTGCCCATCGGCGTGAACGTGTAAACCTCTTCCGGGTAAAGGTCGACTTTGAGCGTGGAAAGAAACTCGTTCGGGTCTTTTACGTCCTGTTGCCACTCCACCACCTGACGTACCCACGCCAGCCGCTGCTCGTCCTTGGCCGTCACCGGAGTGCCGTCTTTGTACTTCCAGTGGGCGGCAATTCCTTCTTCGGCCATCTTGTGCATCTCTTCAGTGCGGATCTGGACCTCGAACTGGTGGCCGTCTTCCGTGATCACCGTGGTGTGCAGTGACTGGTAAAGATTGGGCCGCGGCATGGCGATGAAGTCCTTGATCCGCCCCGGGACCGGTCGCCACATCTGATGGATCGCGCCCAGCGCGGTGTAACAGTCCTTCACGGAAGAGGTAATAATGCGCACCGCCAGCAGGTCGTAAACCTGATCAAAGGTGATGCGCTGGCGCAGCAGCTTCTGGTGAATGCTGTAGAGGCGCTTGATCCGGCTTTCCACGCGCGCCTCCACGCCATTTTCGCGCAGCTTCTGTTGCAGGATCTTCACCACCTTGGCCAGAAAAGCCTCGCCGGCTTTGCGGCGCTGCTCCACGGCCGCGCGCACCTGCTCATAGCCGATGGGATCCACGTAGCGGAAGGAAAGATCTTCCAGTTCGCCGCGCACCTTGCCCATGCCCAGGCGGTGCGCCAGCGGGGCGTAAATTTCCAGCGTCTCTTTGGCCACCTGCTGCCGGCGCTCTTCCGGCAGGTGCTTCAGCGTGCGCATGTTGTGCAGCCGGTCCGCCAGCTTGATGAGCACCACGCGAATGTCATCCACCATCGCCAGCACCATCTTGCGGACGTTCTCCGCCTGGCGCTCTTCGCGGCTGGCCAGATTGATTTTGTCGATCTTGGTCACGCCCTCGACAATATGGACTACCTGCTCGCCGAACTCGCGGCGCACGTCTTCGTGGGTGACCGGCGTGTCTTCAATGGCGTCATGCAGCAGCCCGGCGGAGATCGCCGTCGAATCCAGCTTCATGTCCGCCAGCACCAGCGCCACTTCCAGAGGATGGATGAGGTAGGGCTCGCCCGAAGCGCGCGTCTGCCCCTGGTGATGTTTGAGAGAGAAATCGTACGCCTTGCGGATGATCTCCAGATCGTCTCCGGGGCGGTTTTCGGCGACCTTGCTCCGCAATTGCTGGAACTTGGTATTCAGCAGCTTCAGCTCTTTTTGCGAGGTAGGCTGCGCGTTTGTCGCCATAATCGATTATAGCGTGAAAAAACAATGCTTTTGAGCGGCGAAGAACGAGGCTGATCAGGGAATTTGCGATGCCCCTCGGGAATGATCCTGCAAGAAATGTTTGGACTCTCTTATGAATTCAGACCACCTTTCTCCAATCACCGGCCCATGACCGCCCCCGGGTATGATCCAGAGTCTCGAATTCCGGATCGCCTCAGCCATTTCCACCGAGAGTTCAACCGGGTACAAAGGATCTTGATCTCCCTGCACAATCAGAGTGCGGGCTCGGATGGTTGAAAGCTCGGGCGGCGTGAAGTTCAGGTCGTCATAGCTGTCGGCGAATGCCGCGACGCTTCCGAGCAGCGCCTGAATTTGCGCGTCGCCGCCCGGGTGAGCCCGCCGCAGGTGCTCCTGTTGCTCCGCCGGCAGGCTGGCGCCATATTGCCGCATGATCGCCCGTGCCTGTGCGGGAAAATACGGCGTTGCGCTGACCAGCGCCATTGCCTTTACCCGCTGCGGCTGCTTTGTCGCCATGTGCAGCAGAACGTTCCCACCGCCGCTGATGCCCACGCCGCTCACGCTTTCGATTTTCAGATGATCAAGCAACGCCAGCATATCTACGGCGGCCTCATCATGCCGAAATGGCTTTGATAAGACGCCGGAGCGACCGTGACCACGAAGATCCGGGAGAATGAACCGAAAGTCCGGCCCCCATTGCTCCAACGATGCTTTCCAGTCCTGGCTCGATCCGGAGAACCCGTGCACCAGGAGCAATGGCTCGCCTGTACCGTGAACTTCGAAATAGATCTGCTGGCCGTTCAGGTTCACTGTGTTTTGCGGGAGAAACGGTCCCATCTACTCGCCCTCCTTGTTGCAAATAAAGTTGCGCGCAAACAAAAACCCGCCCACGCCATTTGCGTGTGCGGGTTCTCTCTACCTGCTTAGATTATCACCGTCTCCAACAGGAGAGCAAACTTTTCACGGCTTCGCCCCGCCCGTATGCTTTCCTGTCTTCAGATCGATCTCAAACGCTGCCTCCTTGTCGGCCATGGCATCCCACCCACGGCCGCGCAAGGTCGCGCCATCGATCTCGGTGATCGTCAGACCTTCCCAGGTAAGCCGCTCCGTGGTCCAGGCGATCCCTGATCTGTCCATCGCCGTGATGGACGTAAACCCTGCAAAGATCAGCAGTCCTTGCTGCGTGAGCACCCTCAGGTCCACCACCGGCTTTTGCTCAATGCGCAGCCACTGCACCGGATTGCCGGCCTTCACCACGTAAGCGTAGCCGCCCACCACCGTGCAGAAGCGCTCCGGGTCCGGTGTGGAGCACACCTCACTCACTACCTGGTCGGAGTCGAATCCCTGTGCGAAGAATCCCGTCCATGCCGGTCCGGCCCTGGGAGTGACGCGCAAATAGACGCCATTGCGGTCGCCTTCCTCGAGTTCCAGGGGAAAATGATAGAGCTTTTCCAGCGGATGCACCGGGGGCGCCGCCTCCAGGATCCTGACCTCGTAGTTGCGCGGGAAGGTGAAGTCAAAGCGGAAGTGCTGCTTCATGGCCGTGGCTCGAGCGCTTGCAGAAACTCAGTCACCCGCTCGCGCACGCTCTTCACATGAACCGGCAGGGGCAGCTGGCTGCCTTGTTCGATGATGGGAATGAGTTTGTTAAAGTCCGGCCCGGAGTGCGAGCCGATCAGCATGATCCGCACCGGATGGAAAAGATCTTTGCCCTTCGCGCCGGTCTCTGCCTTGATCTCATCCATGATTGCCTTGAAGCGCTCCGGCGTGAGCGGCGACTCGGTGGCTGTCTTTGCGGCAAAGGCGCGCACCACTGCCCGCGCTTTCTCACTCACGAAGACCTCGGCGTTCTCCGCCACGCTCAGCGCCGTCTTGGCATTGCCGTTGAAAATGATCCCGGCTTTCTCCGGCAGTTGGTCCAGCTTGTCGACGTAAGGCGTGAGCAGCTCAACCACGCCGCGCGTCCAGCCGCTCACATTCCCATTCGCTCCTGCCGGCAGCAGGCCTGCGCGTGCGAGAAACTCCGCTCCCAATTGCGCAATCCGCTCCGGCGGTCCCTGCTTGATGTAGTGCCGGTTCAGCCAGTGCAGCTTTTCGGTATCGAATACCGCAGGCGACGGTGTCACCCGCTCCAGCGAAAATTCCCTGATCAATTCGTCTTTGGAAAAGATCTCGCGATCGCCGCCGCTCGGCGCCCAGCCCAGCAGCGCCAGGTAGTTCATCAGCGCCTCGGGCAGGATCCCCATCTCGCGAAAGTTGGCCACCGAAGTTGCGCCGTGCCGCTTGGAAAGCCTGCCTCCGTCCGGGCCCAGGATCGTCGAAAGGTGCGCGAACTCGGGCACCGGGAAGCCCAGCGCCTCATAAACCGCCACTTGTTTTGGCGTGTTTGAGATGTGGTCGTCGCCGCGAATCACGTGCGTAATCTTCATGTCCGCATCGTCGATGACCACCACGTAGTTGTAGATCGGCATGCCGCTGGAGCGGACAATGATGGGATCGCTTACCACTTCGTTCGAAAATTCCACGTTCCCCCGGACAATGTCGTGAAAGCGGATTGGATGCTCGGGAATCTTCAGCCGGATGGCTGCCCCTTCTCCCGCGGCGCGGCGCCGCTCCGCTTCTGCCGGATCGATGTTGCGGCACTTGCCGGAATAGATCGGCTGGCGCTGCTCTTTGAGCGCCTGCTCGCGCTCGCGCTCCAGCTCTTCCGCCGTGCAGAAGCAGTAGTACGCCTTGCCTTCGCGGATGAGCCGCTCAGCGTATCCGCGGTAAACGTCCATCTTGTCCGACTGCCGGTACGGCGGATACGGCCCGCCCACATCCGGCCCTTCGTTCCAGTCGAGGCCGAGCCATTTCATGTCATCCATGAGCTGGGTTTCAAAGCGCGCCTCGCTGCGCTCCACGTCCGTGTCTTCGATCCGCAGAATGAACGTGCCGCCTTTTTGCCGCGCAAAAAGCCAGTTAAACAGCGCCGTCCGCACATTTCCGATGTGCAGCTGCCCCGTCGGCGACGGAGCAAAACGGACGCGCACCTTGTCATTCGACGCCATACTTTGATGGTAACAAATCTGCGACCCGTGCTGAGCTGACTAAGCCACGCTGTTTCAGGGTGGAATCTCCCGGCAACGCCAGCTGCTCACCTTTCATCTGACTTCAATGTAAGCAGCGCGGAGATCAATCGGACTCACTACCCAATGCCAGCCAACGCGGTCGGGCCGCTCATTTTCTTTCTTGCCATCCTGCTCACCTGCGCGCACCTGCTCGGCTATCTCTTCGCTCGCCTGCGCCAGCCGCGTGTGATCGGCGAAATCCTGGCCGGCATCCTGCTTGGCCCTTTCGTCCTGGGACGGCTTGGGGTCTATAACAGCCTCTTTCAGCTCAACACCGCCGCCGAGCCCAAGAAAGCTGCGCTT
>DASTJB010000118.1:0-4069 GCA_035717005.1 Candidatus Angelobacter sp. | reverse complement strand
CGCGAATCAGCAGCAACGAAAGCAGCAGCAGTATGCCTATGGCCGGCAGATTGATAATGCCGTGCGTGCCCGTCACCATCTGTTTTTCAAACGGCGAGTGGGCCCACTGGTAAGGAATCTGAAGTCCGGGCTTGATGAAATCCAGCACGCGGTTGAAGTACTGGCTCCACGAGATGGCCACGGTCGCAGCGCCAACGGCGTACTCCAGCACCAGGTCCCAGCCGATGATCCATGCCACCATCTCGCCCATGGTCGTATAGGAATAGGTGTAGGCGCTGCCGGCAATCGGAATCATGGAGGCAAATTCCGCGTAGCACAATCCAGCAAACGCGCAGCCCACGCCGGCAAGAATGAAGGCCAGCACCACCGATGGGCCGGACCGCTGGGCAATCGCGTCCGCGGTGCGCACAAACAGGCCGGCGCCGATGATCGCGCCGATACCCAGCGTCACCAGCGACCACGGGCCCAGCGTCCGTTTGAGGACGTTTTCTCCCGCTTCTGCTCTCAGTCGATCAATTGATTTCGTGCGAAACAATGATCCAGCCACTCTATCCCCCTAAGTTTTTCCGGACCAGGCATGCACGGCACCCGATGCGGTAGTGAATTTCGACATTCAGCTTGAAGCCCTTACCGCTCCGGCGCTCCGGCGTGACCAGATAAGGTACACCGGAATTCCCAGCAGCACGATGATCAGGCCCGGCCAGGTGTACTGCGGTTTGTAGCGCAACAATACGATATCGATGAACAATGCCATCACAATATACACGGCGGGAAGCACCGGATAGCCAAAGGCGCGATAAGGACGTTCGGCCTGGGGCCGCGTGCGCCGCAGCACAAACAAACCCGCGATGGTCAGTATATAGAAGACCAGCACGGCGAAAATAATATAGTCGAGCAGTTGCCCGTACGTCCCGGAGAGGCAGAGCAGGCAGGTCCAGATGCCCTGCACGATCAACGCATTCTTCGGCGTGTGATACGTGGGATGGACCGCGCCTGTCGCCTTGAAGAACAGTCCGTCCCTGGCCATGGCGTAATAGACGCGCGCGCCGGAGAGGATCAGGCCGTTGCAGCAGCCGAAGGTCGAGATCAGGATGGCGATGGCCATCAGCGACGCGCCTGAATTGCCGAACATCTGCTGCAGCGCGGCTGTTCCCACGCGGTCTGAAGTTGCAAATTGTATGCCGCGGGTCACGACATCTGCGCCATTCGGGTTGCCGTCGAAGGGCAGGTGCATCAGATAAACAAAATTCGCCGCCATGTAAAGCAGGATCACGACGCCCGTTCCCATTGCCAATGAGAGCGGCAGGTTGCGCTTGGGGTTCTTTACCTCCCCGGCGGTGAAGGTCACGTTGTTCCACGCGTCGGCGGAGAAGAGCGAGCCCACCTGGGCGACCGCCAGAATGGTAAGGACCCCCACGAACGGCCCCACCAGCGCCCCATTCGTGATCCCTCCGGCAGAGTGAGGCGAATCGAGCCGCCAGAAGTTGCCGAAGTTCGCTGCGATCGCCGCTGCATTACGGTGAATAAAAATTCCCGCCAGCACCAGCGCCGCCAGCGCTGATACCTTGGCAATCGTAAACAGGTTCTGCACCGCAGCGCCCAGCTTGAGGCCAAAAATGTTGAGCACGGACAAAAATATGACGATGATGATGCCGCACAAATTCTGCGTGTTCAGGCCCACATCCATATTGCCCAAAACCATGGGACCCACGTGAATTGGCGGCACCTTGGCGATGTGCCAGATCCAGTTGTCCGCAGAGATCGCAGTCGGGAAAAAATGTCCCATGAACTTGCCGAACGCCACGCCTACCGCGGCAATCGTCCCGGTCTGGATCACCAGGAAGAGCGTCCAGCCATACAAAAATCCCCACAGCGGCCCGAGCGACTCGCGCAGGTAGACGTATTGACCGCCGGCCTTGGGCATCATGGCTGCCAGCTCGCCATAGGACAGCGCTCCGACGATGGTCATGAAGCCGGTCACCAGCCAGGCGCCGATCAGCAGCGCGGGCGAGTTGACCTCGCGGGCGATCTCGGCCGAGACAATGAAGATGCCGGAGCCGATCATGGAGCCCATCACCAGCGTGGTAGCGCTGGTCAGGCCCAGTCCCTGTACAAGTTGTGGTGCGGTCTGAGAGGCGGCCGCGGACGGCGGACGGACTTCCGCTGATGTAGACATATTGTTCCCTATGTTTTACCGCAAAACGCGCAGAAAATCCGCAACTGCTTTGCCCGGGGACTCAAAAAGGTCAGAAATTACGGCCACTGCATCCGCCCCGGCCTCGGTAACTTGACGGCAGTTCTGCCGGGTGATGCCGCCAATGGCGATTAAGGGCTTCTGTGTAATCCGCCGCGTTTGCCGCACACCTTCAAGCCCGATCAGCGGATCAGGGTTGGCTTTGGAGGATGTCGTGAACACCGGCCCGATCGCAATGTAGTCGATTGGGAGAGAGTCAGCTTCGCGGACCTGATCGACGTTGTGCGTGGAGTAGCCGACGATCCGTTTTTTTTCATCCTTGATCGAATCGAACACTCTGCGTGCTGCTTCGGGCGAGAGATCGTCTTGTCCCAGGTGAACGCCGTCAGCGCCCGCTGCCAGGCACAGATCCACGCGGTCATTGATGATCAGTGTTGCGCGGTCCATGGTGATGCGGCGCAACTCGCGCGCGCAGCTCAAGGTACGGCGCGGCTGAGCGGGCTCCGTTTTGTCGCGAAATTGGATGAAAGTTGCGCCGGCGGAGACCATCTCTTCCGCGAACTTCGCGATTGCGGAGACCGGATTTGGCGCCGCTGCGAACAAATTGAAATCGATGATCGGGTAAAGTGGCGGCAGCTTCATCAGGGTTTCGCCGCCAGCGCCTCTTCGATCAGCTTTTCAAATTGCTCCAGCGGCAGCGCACCCATCACGCGCTTGCCTTCGGTCACGCCGTCGACGTTCTTCCCAATCACAAAGCCCGGTGTAGCGGGAATCTGCGCCGTCATGGCCGCCTCTTCGTCCTGGCGGATGGCGGAATAGTATTTTCGGGATTCGGTGCAGGCGTGGTAGAGGCCCATGTCGAGCGGAATGGCTTGCGCCACCTGCTCGATCACAGCTGGTGAGAGCTCTTCTGAGCGGCGCATCAATGCGTCGCGCATTTCCCAGTACTTCTGCTGGTCGCCGGCGCAGCGTGACGCTTCAGCGGCAATCATCGCCCAGGGATGAAAGGGAAGCGGCAAATCGCGGCTCACAAATCTCACTTTGCCGGTATCGATGTATTTCGCCTTGATTGACGGGAAAGTTTCGCCATGGAATTTGGCGCAGTGGCTGCACTGGTAATCGCTGAACTCTACCATGGTGACCGGGGCTTCGGCTTTGCCCAGGTTGTTGTCCCGGCGGCCATCGGCTGCCAGCTTGACCGGAAGGAATGACTCGAAATCGAACTTGGAGAAATCGATCGCCGGCGCGGCGGGCTGCTGCTTCTGCAGTAAAGCATGAATTTCCTTCAGTTCAACCAGGATGGCGTCAGCCTGGGTGCGGGTGATCATGTCCGGCACAGCCGATGGCACGGGCGATGCTGCGGCAGCGGCTCTGGCGGGCGCTTTTCCGGAAGGAGCCGCCGCTTTTTTCTTAGCGCCGGCGGCCTGGCTGGCCGGGGCGGAATTACTCTGTGGCGTGGTGCACGCGCTTGCATCTCCTGAAACCGGGCATTGCGCGGCTGCGCAGGCCGCAAAAAAGATCAGCATGGCTGTTAAAGCCGGGATTCGCATTGAGCTCTCCTTGGTCGGGCGGCGCTATTATCGCCTAAACCGGCGATATGCGCAGTAAAGGAAACGCGTCGAAATGACAACCTTCTTCCAGCGGCTGCCGGCTGCTGTGCCGGCAGCGTTGGAAATCGTACCCCGGAGCAAATATCATTCCTTAACCGGCATGACCGCCAGAGCTGACCAGAGACGTCGGTGAATCGGTGAAAAAGAAGGACTCCAAAAAGCAATCCAGGGGCGACGGAGCCGAACTGAAGGGCTGGACGGCGATTGCGCGCTATCTCGGGATTCCCGTCGCCACAGCGCACCGCTGGGCGCAGGAAGGAATGCC
>DASTJB010000117.1:0-16916 GCA_035717005.1 Candidatus Angelobacter sp. | reverse complement strand
GGCTGTTCGCGACGCGAGCCTACAAGATCGAGACCATCATTTCCAAGAACGATCATCTGTTTTCGACTGCGACGATTTCATTCCAGGCGCTGGTTCCGGGCGAACGCGTACTCAAGTTCGCGCTGCTGCCGAACCTGCGGGTGCAGCGCGTGATGGACGAGCACGGAACCGACATCTATTACGTCCAGGAGAGCCGCAAGGAAGATGGATCCTTCTATGCGATCCTGCCGCAGGCGCCCGAGGTTGGAAAGGAAACCGCCATTACGGTGCAGTACGAGGGCGACAAGGTCCTGGAGTCGGCCGGCGACGGGAGTTTCTATGTGCGGGCGAGGACCTCATGGTATCCGAACCTGAATGGATTCGGCGAGCACACGCTGTTCGATCTGACGTTCAAAGTTCCGAAGAAGTACAAGGTCATCAGCGTGGGAAAGCTGAAGGATGAATCGACGGAGCAGGATTACGCGGTCACGCGCTGGGTGACTCCGGAACCGGTGGCGATTGCGGGCTTCAATTACGGCAACTATCAGAAACTTGAGCTTCCTGACACCGTCACCGGCTTCAAGATTTCCGGGTATTACCTGACCGAACTGCCGAGTAATCTCAGCAGCTTCAGCATACTCAAGACGATGGCGCCGAAAAGCATGACGAAGTATGCGCTGGAACAGACCCGCGCTCAGTTGCAGCTCTGCAACTTTTTCTTCGGCAAAATTCCCTACGATGAAATCTTTGTCACGGAGCAGCCGGACTTCAATTTCGGCCAGTCGTGGCCCAACCTGGTATATCTGCCGATCTCCGCATACACAGATTCCACGCAGCGGTGGATACTGTTCGGCACCATCAACAGCAAGTTCACGGGATTTGTGCAGGAGGTCACGCCGCATGAAGTGGCGCATCAGTGGTGGGGCCATGCCGTCGGCTGGGCTTCCTACCATGATCAATGGTTGTCAGAGGGATTCGCGGAATTCTCCGCCGGATTGTTTCTGCAACAGGCCGTGGCGGGCGACTGGCGCGGCGACTACATTGAATTCTGGGACCGGCTGAAGAGGCGCATCCTGGAAAAAAATAACTGGGGCATCGCGCCCAACGACGCCGGGCCATTGTGGATGGGCCTGCGGCTGATCTCGCCCAAGACGGCAAACGCCTACCAGAATGTGACCTACCCCAAAGGCGCCTACGTCCTGCAGATGCTGCGCTCGATGATGTACAGCCCGCAGGACCAGGACAAGCCGTTCATCGCCATGATGCATGACTTTGTTGAGAGCCACCGCGACCGGCCGGCTTCGACGGAGTCATTCAAGGCGATCGTGCAGAAACACATGTCGAAAACCATGGACCTGGCCGGCAATGGCCGGATCGACTGGTTCTTCAACGAGTGGGTGTACGGCACGCAGATACCGAAGTACCACCTCGACTATCAAGTCACGCCGGCCGATGGCGGCAAGGCGAACCTGCATATGACCATCACGCAGAGCGACGTGGATGACAATTTCCTGATGCTGGTGCCGGTTTTTGCCGACTTCGGCAAAGGCGGCATGGTGCGCATCGGACAGCTGGGAATGAAGGGCAACTCTACGCGCAGCGTGGATGTGCCCCTGCCTACCGCGCCGAAGAAGGTCGCGCTGAACCCGTATCGGGACATTCTGGAACGCTGAACCATCAGCGGGACTTCTGCCCTGACCATTGTGGATCGCCGTACCTCGTCTAAGAAAAGGCGGGGCCTGTACACCTTTCTCTCGTTGATTTTCCAACCGCTGGAACAATCGAACTTCCCTTTTTTGTGCGAACAATGAAATGAGCGGATTCGTGCAGATCGAGTAACCGTGGAAGCGTACTCAAAAGCGCTCTGGATTTCCGCTGGTAGATAAGTAAGCTGACAGCGCGGATCACCGCTGGTGGCGGGTCTGTGAAACTCACCGCCAGCGGGAGATCTGGGTGCTGCTGCTGAAACAAAAGAAACCCGCGATTTATTTAGCCACCACAGTAGTCACCTGCACGGACCGTTGCACAATCCTGCCATTTTCTTCAAATTTCGAGGTGACGATTTCGTTCTTCAGCTCGAAGCGGCGCGGCGATTCGGGAAAGGTGAATTGCACTGCGTCACGCGAACGAAAGAAAGATTGCTTCGGATCAGGAGCATTGGCCACGATGACCTGCTGCTTGCCGTCCGGTCCGGCAAACAGCCACACGGAAGAATCGACCGTAGCAGTGACCGCCAGGGAGCCATGCGAGGTGTTGCCGGTGCGGCCTTTCTGTGATTGCGCCTGGGAGTGCAAAACAAACAGAACCAGGAGAAATACGGAGCCCACTTTCATGCTTTCGATCATCGCGCGGTTTTACGGCGCGACAACGCAAGCATGAGTTTTTTTTGAAAACACAAATAAGTAAAAATTTACTTATCCCATTTTGGAATCAGGATATTTTAATTGTCCGCCTGGTTGGTAAAAGTTCTTGGTAAGAGAGGCACAGACAGCACGGGAAGAAGGTTTGGTAGCGCTACCGGGAATCGAACCCGGGTTTTAAGATTGAGAATCTCACGTCCTAACCCCTAGACGATAGCGCCACACATGTTAGCGGGACATGGTCAGTATAACAGAGGAGAAACTCCGGGCTGGCACCCCGAAATCGCCAAAAATCTAAATGAGCTGCCGCCGGCGGGGCGAGAGAACCCTCACGCAAACAGCGGAAACATCTGCGCAGGCGAGGTCGCCTCCACCCCAACACGCGCAAGCCCGGCGCGTGCCTGGGGACCCCAGCCTCCACCCCAACATGCGCAAACCCGGCGCGTGCCTGGGGACCCCAGCCTCCACCCCAACACGCGCAAACCCGGCGCGTGCTTGGGGATCCCAGCCTGCGGTCCAAGAATTGAAGAGATTCTTTAGAAGCCCCTGGCGGCGTTCGATACTGTCCAGAGACAGCAAGCGCGGCACAGGGGCTTGCCCATGGTTGATTGTGTCAGTGCTCAAGATTATGCGAGCGGCCGGACACACCAGCAAAGCGCAAAGTTGCGCCGCGAAGGACAAGATTTCCAGAGGCTTTTGAGGAGATCCAGGCGAAGAAAATTCCATTCCGGCAATTGAAAAGATTGCCGGGAGCGGTGCTCGCGCTGCGAAGTGCGACATCCTGTAAACAATTTGCACAGTTTTTCACTGCTGGAAGCCCAAAATCGCCGCCAAATTTTTTATAATCTAAGGAACGCCGCATTCGTCTGATGGGGACGAGCAACTCGTCCTGCAAGATGGGCGAGCCATTCGCCCGGAAAAGCTATAGGAGAGATTTGAGCAGTATGGCAGAAAAAATCCCCGAAAAACCCCGTAAGAACATGTCGCGCAAGAAGGAGACCGAGCAGAAATCGCAGAAGACCTCGACGGTTACGCCGATCGACCAGGCGGGACTGGGCCAGAGCCAGGCCAGGACGAGCGAAACGCCGACTCTGACCGGATCGCGGCAGGCTGGGTCAGTGCAGGCTGAGAGCGCCGGCGGCCGCGGAGGGCAGATGAGGCTGAGCGGGCAGGAGCTGCACGAGCGGATCAGCGCTCGCGCTTATGAGCTGTTTGAGCTGCGCGGCCGAAGAGAAGGCTACGACCAGGAAGACTGGGCGCAGGCCGAAGCCGAGGTGCTCAAGGAATTCGAGAGAGAAAAGAGCGCGTGAAACAGGCCCTGTTGCTCGACGACAACACCGCGCAGTTGACGGTCCGCGAGCTGGTGCTGCGGAAGGCCCAGGTGGAGAGCCATGTGGCCACCAAGGCCCAGAGCGCGCTGGCGCTGCTGCGCAGCACGGCGGGCAAGGAAAAGATAGGAGTGGTGATTACCGACCACGTCATGCCGGACATGGATGGAGTGGCGTTTGTGCGCGAGCTGAGGAGTTTCAACCGCGAGGTGCCGGTGATCGTGATCAGCGGGCTGGCGGAGGCGGAGCCTGAATACACGGATTTAGATGTGATATTTCGCACAAAGCCTTGCGACCCTGAAGAGCTAATATCCTTAGTGCGGAAAGCCCTGACGGACCCAAAATGTAGGGCGTCGGCCTAATTGAATGATTGCAGCGGCTGTGAAAGGATATTAAGCTCGAAGCGATGCCTCTTCTAGGAAGCTTTTGTTTAACTTTCGCCTTAGCGCTTGCTGCCTACTCGTTTGTAGTAGGCATCATCGCGGCGGTGCGCAAAGACGCGGCGGGATTTCGCCTGGCGGAGACTGCCCGGCGCGCCGGCATGGCCAGCTTTGTGGCTGTGCTGTTCTCAGCGGGCGCGCTGGTCTACGCCGCAATGACCAATGATTTCTCTGTCGCGTACGTAAAAGAGCACTCCAATCGCGCGTTGCCTGCGGCCTATAAGTTTGCCGCGCTGTGGTCGGGACAGGAAGGGTCAATCCTGTTCTGGTGCCTGCTGCTCTCGGCGTATGGCTTCGTGCTGCGGTTAAGGCATAAAGTCGATCAGCGGCTTACGGCGATGGCATCTGTGATTCTGGCGGGAATCCAGGTGTTCTTTTTGATCCTGGTGAATTTTGAAACGCGCCCGTTCGGCGTTTTGCCCTTCGCCGCCACTGACGGAAATGGTCTGAATCCGCTGTTGCAGTATCCCGAGATGGTCATTCACCCCCCGCTTCTTTACCTGGGATATGTAGGTTTGGCGGTGCCGTTTGCGTTCGGATTGGCGGCGCTGATCATGCGCTATCCGGGGGAAATGTGGATTCAGATCACCAGACGATGGACGATGGTAGCGTGGCTCTTCCTCAGCATAGGAATAGCCCTGGGTGGTCACTGGGCGTATAACGTCCTGGGTTGGGGCGGTTACTGGGGCTGGGACCCCGTGGAGAACGCGTCGCTGTTACCCTGGCTCTCAACCACCGCGTTTCTGCACTCTGTCATGATGCAGGAGAAACGCGGCATGATGAAGGTGTGGAACGCGTGGCTGGTGTTTTTCGGCTTCATGCTCTCCATCCTGGGGACGATGCTCACCCGCTCCGGCATGGTGAACTCCGTACACGCCTTCGCGCAATCCAACATCGGGCGCTGGTTTGCCGGCGACTACGGCTGGATCGGCACTCCGTGGCGCTCTCTGCCTTATGCTTACCCGGGATTCCTGGAAGTGATCTTTGCCGTCTGCCTGTGGTTCTACATCAGGAACAAGGATCATCTGAAGTCAGAGAACAAACTGGAATCGCTGGTCTCGCGCGAATCAAGCTTCCTCTTCAATAATCTGGTATTGCTCGGCGCATGCTTCGCCGTGCTCTGCGGAACGCTTTTCCCGATCCTCTCCGAGTGGGTCCGCGGGTACAAGATCACTGTCGGCGCGCCGTTCTTCAACACCATCATGGTGCCGATCGGGCTTTTCCTGGTCTTTCTCACCGCGGTGGGACCGCTGCTGGCGTGGCGCAGCACCTCATTCGGCAGCGTCTGGCGTGCTTTTGCGATCCCAGCTCTCATCTCGCTGGTTGTAGAAGTCATCCTGATCGTGATCTGGATACGGAGTGGCATCAAGTTCTGGCGCGACATCAGCCAGATCTACGCTCTGCTGGCCTTCTGCCTGAGCACGCTGGTCATTACGACGATCGCCTCTGAGTTCATTCGCGGCGGCCGCGTGCTGAAGAACAAGCTGAAAACCAACCTGGTGTTCGCGATGTATCACCTCACGCGGCGCAACATGCGGCGTTACGGCGGCTACGTTGTCCACTTTGGGATTGTGGTGCTGGTGGTGGGTGTCGCCGGATTGGCATTCAATCAGGAGCAGGAACAGGAAATGGCCGTGGGCGACAAGCTCCAGATCGGCCATTACACCCTGGTCGGTCAGGAATACACTCAGGACGACAACGCCAATTACGGCTCTGACGCTGCGCTGCTCGACGTTTACAAAGACGGCAAATTCATAACGCGGCTCAACCCTGAGCGTCGCGTTTACAAGGCCAACGGCGGCCAGCCCAATACCATCCCCGCCAAGTGGTCCACGCTGCGTGAAGATCTTTACGTGATCTACGCAGGCTTGAATCCTGATACGGGGCACCCGATCATTAAAGCGTTCGTCAATCCTCTGGTGAACTGGGTCTGGCTTGGAGTTCTCATCGTCGCGCTGGGCACGGGAATGGCGCTCGTCCCCAACACTGCGCAGATTGCCGTTAGAGTGCCTCAAGCCGTCGCTGTCGCTGCCATGGAAAAGGAGAGCATGCAACCTGCGGGGGTAGGCAAATGAAGCGACTGCTGCGCATCCTCCTGCTTCCCTGCGCGCTGGTGCTGCTCATGGGCGCCGACAATCAGGAAGCCCGTTTTCAAAACCTCGGCGGCAAGATCATGTGCACGTGCAGTTGTGAGCAGATGCTGCTCAAGTGCAACCACGTGGGCTGCCCCAACTCTGATCGCATGAGAAAAGAGCTGCGCGCTGCCGTTCAGAACATCAGCAGTGATGACGAGGTCCTCAACTGGTTCCGTAAGAACTGGGGCGTCACGGCCGTGGTCGAGCCTTCGCGTCACGGCTTTGAGCTGCTGGCGTGGATCCTTCCCGTGGCCGGACTGGGACTCGGGCTGTTGCTGGTCATTTTCGTTGTCCGCAGCTGGAAGCTTCGCACGGCCCCGGTTGCGCCGGCCGATGCCGTTCTCGATCCGCACCTGGAAAGCCTTCGCCAGCGCGCCCAGCGGGAGACTGAGATATGAGTCCGCAGACTTTTCTTTTCTCCACCCAGATTTTCTGCTGTCTCTTTGCCGCGGGCGTGATGATCTACATCTTTTTGCCCAGCCGCGATCTTGACACCGGGGTCGACAAGACGCGCGTCACCTATCTTTACGAGCGCAAAGAGGTGGTGTACGAGAACCTGCGCGACCTGAATTTCGAATTCAAAGCCGGCAAGTTCACCCAGGCCGACTATGACGCCATGCGCGCCGGCATGGAGGCTGAAGCTGCCCGCATCCTCGCCGAAATCGAGATGTTGGAGAACGCTGGAGCATGAAGGAGCCGAGTCCATTGAAACGTACTGCAATTCTGATTTTTTTCCTGGCGTGCTCTCTGGCCGCCGACGCGCAAACTGTTAAGGGCGTAGTCCGCAACGGGACCACCAACAAGCCCTCCGCCGGCGATAAGGTCACGCTGATGCAGATCGGCCAGGGGATGGATGAAGTCGCCCATACCAGGACCAACGCCAAGGGCGAGTTCACCTTCAATGCTCCGCCCACCCAGCAGCCCTATATCGTCTGGATCGATCATCAGGGAGTCACCTACACCCAGCGCGCCATGCCCGGCGGCACTCCAGTGGTCGCGCGGGTCTTCGATGCCGCGTCCGAAGTCCAGGGCATCAACATCCTTGAGCACGCAATCCTCTACCACACCGGCGAAGCTCCCAATACGCTGAGCGGAGAAGAAATTTTCACTCTGGGCAACACTTCCAATCCGCCGCGCACTCTGCTGAAGAAGCAGACACTGGAGTTCTACCTGCCGGAAGGCGCAAAAGTCAGTGAGTCGAGCGTGCGGACCGGAGCAGGGACCGATCTGAAAACTGATGTCACTGCCGAAGGCAACAATAAGTACGGCTTCAGCTTCCCTATCCGGCCCGGCGAAACCCAGTTTCACGTCCTCTACAATTTGCCTTACTCCGGATCGCTCAAAATCGACCCCAAATCGGATGTACCGGTCCAGACTCTGGTGGTGGCCGCTCCTGAGTCCATGAAGTTCGCGTTCGCTGACAGCTCTTCGTTTCAGCGCCGCGACAACCCGCAGTTCAGGGGCGTCGCCTTCTATGTCGCCAAAAGCGTGACGCCGCAAAAGCAGGTGAGCTATGAACTCGCGGGCACGGGAGCAATGCCGCAAGCATCTGAAGCTCCAGCCGGCGCCAGCGCCGGCGGAGCCGAAAGCGGTCGTCCTGGCGGCGGCCTGGGCCTCCCCAACCAGGCACCAGATCCGCTTCAGTCCGGACAATGGCTGTTTCTTGGTGTGCTCTCGCTCTTCCTGGCCGCTGGAGCCGTTTTTGTTTACACGTCGAATCGCTACGCCGTAGTCGCGGTGCCGGGGAACCTCCAGGACCGCTCCGGCATGCTGATGGAAGTGCTGAAGGAAGAAGTGTTCCAGTTGGAAGCCGATCGTCTGCAAGGCAAGGTCTCACAGCAGGAATATCAGACAACCAAGGCGGCGCTCGACAAGACACTGCAACGCGCCGTGCAGCGGCAGTCGCCGGCCAGAGCAAAATAGCCACGCGAGGCCACAGGCCCTGGATCGTAATGTAGGGAGTTGGTAACTTGGTAATTTAAAACTACTGAGACGCCTGATTCAAAATTACCAACTTACCACCTTACAGAGTTACCGACTCGAAATGGCCCTCATCGTAAAATCCTCTTCCCTTCACGGCGCTGGTGTTTACACCACTGCGCCCATCAGGAAGGGCACGCGTGTTCTTGAGTACACCGGCCCGCGCCTGAACACGAAGGAATGCGAAGGCCTCTACGCCGATACAGAAGTCACCTATCTGTTCGCCATGGACGATCCCAAAATCATCATAGACGGCTTCGGCATGGCTGCTTTCGTCAATCACCATTGCGATCCCAACTGCGAGACCGACCAGATCAGGAATCGGATATGGATCATCGCAATGCGCAACATCGCTGCGGGAGAGGAACTCACCTACGATTACAACCTCTTTGACGCCGATCCGGGCGAAATGGCGCCGTGCTACTGCGGCTCACCCAAATGTCGGGGAACCATGTATTCGGAAGAGGAGATCGCCAGGCAGAAGCGCTTTGCGCGTCGCGCTCTCAAGCGCCGCTCAGCCTCCAGGACGCGACAACGCTAACCTGACAATCGAAAGTTGGCCACGGAGCCTACCGTGGCAGCGCGGTCGTCGCCGCGCTGGAACTCACCGGCTGGTCCAATCTGATCACCATCCCTGTCTGCGCCGGGAGATTTACGTCTTTGCCTTTGGTGGAGAGAACGTAGCCGCCGCCGGCCATGGCGCCGATCGCAAGCCCCTTGAGTGGTCCGCCAAAAACCGGCGCCACTGGGCTTCCGGACGCGGAGCCAATGCCGGTGTTGCCCGCCACGTCGCGGTTGCGGCCGCCAGATTGTCTCTGCACTTCATCGTCTGCGTTCTTCGCGTTCTTCCCGTTGGTGTTGTTCACCGAAATCAGTGTGGCAGTCAACGGAAGGGTCTGGCCTGTGGGCAGAACCACATCCCGGAAGCGCAAGTTCAGGTTCGCTTTGTCGCGCAGAGCGGGCAATGCCTTGGCTTTTTCCATTTCCGCCACCTCGCCTTCCACGCGGGTGCCTGCGGGCAGCACGGTGCCTCCGTTCGAGCCGCGTACCGGCTCGGCGATCGTGGCGGTGAACCGGTCGCCCGGCTTTGAGGTTTTGGTCGAAAGCGGTGTATCGAGCGTCGCGCGAATCTCCCTGCCGGCCGTCACCTGATCGTTAACTGCCATTTGGTCCGGCGAGGAGGGCGGTCCGGCAGAAGGCGCACTGGCCGCCGGACTTGCCTGCTGCGTCTGGTTCGCCGCCGGATTCGCATTCGCAGCGGGCGCGTGCCGCGTGTCCTCTCCTGTCGTGGGCGGTTGCGAAGCAGGCGCGTTCGGCTGGGTCTGAGTTTGCGGTGTCGTTGTTCCGGCGGGCGTCTGCGCAATCATTGCCGCTGCAGACAGCGCTAAGATTAAGACAAGCAGCATAACAGTTCTGCGCATACCAGGTGCCTCCTTCCCATTCGAGCGCCGCTCCTCGCACGCCGATGGGACAGAATGATTCTTCAGGTGAGAAGCTGTTTTTCATGTGTAAGTGGCCTGTGGCAGCGCACTTTTTTTTGACAACCAGCATCTCTGTTATTGGGAGTGCCCGCGTATAATCAATTTTCGGGTAGTTTTGTAAGGAGCGTTAGTTTTGACAGTGAACGGCCAGCCTGCCAAGCCCCGTGTTCTGGTGGTGGATGACGAACGCGTGATTGCCGATACCCTGGCGATCATACTGAACCAAAACGGATTTGAGGCCTCGGCTGTTTACACCGGAACCGCGGCCGTGGATCGCGCCCGCGACACCCGTCCCGACTTGATCATCAGCGACGTCATCATGCCGGACATGAACGGCATTGAGGCAGCGATCCGCATCCGCAAGATCCTTCCTGGTTGCAAGATCCTGCTCTTCTCCGGCCAGGCCGCCACCGCCGACCTGCTGGAAAAGGCCCGCGCCCAGGGCCACGAATTTGAAATCCTGGCCAAGCCGGTCCATCCCCAGGATTTGTTGGCTAAGCTGAGAAACTGATTCAACCACAGAGGACACAGAGAGTCACAGAGGAATCTGAATTGCCAGATCTTCTCTGCGCTCCTCTGTGTCCTCTGTGGTAAGGAACTCTTAGAGCTCCCGACGCCCTTCCATCGCCTTCAACATCGTCACCTCGTCGGCATACTCGATATCGCTGCCGGCGGGAATCCCGGTGGCGATGCGCGTGACTTTCAATCCAGGGCGCTTCAGCAATCCGCTGAGATGAATGGCGGTGGCTTCGCCTTCGATCGTCGGGTTGGTGGCGATGATCACCTCGTCCACGCTCCCGCTTTCGATGCGCTTGAGCAATGAAGGAATACGCAGCTGTTCCGGCCCCACGCCATGCAGCGGCGAAATCGCGCCGTGCAGCACGTGATAGACCCCGTTGTAGAAACGTGCTTTCTCAATCGAGGCAATATTGGTCGGCTCTTCCACCACGCAGACCAGGCGCTGGTTGCGGGTGGCATTCGAACAGTAGCTGCACGGATCAACGTCCGTGATGTTGTTGCATACGGAACAAAGATGAAGTGTTTCTTTAAGGTTGCGGATGGCCGCGGCCAGCGCCTCGGCGTCTTCTCCGCTGGAGCGCAGAATGTGAAACGCCATGCGCTGCGCGCTTTTGCCGCCCACGCCGGGAAGTTTCTTCAGCTCATCAATGAGTCGAGCCATCGGCTCGGCAAATTTAGACACAAGCTCCTCTAGAGTCCGGGCAGTCCCATCCCGCCCAGCATCCCGCCCACGGTCGATTGCATGGCCTCATCCACTTTTTGCGCCGCTGCGTTGAATGCCGCCGTGACCAGGTCCTGGAGCATCTCCACGTCGCCGCTCTTGACCACCTCAGGATCGATCCGGGTCTGCACCACGTGTTTTTGCCCGTTCATCTTGACCGTGACGGTGCCGCCGCCGGAGGAAGCCTCGACGACAGTCTGCTTCATCTTCTCTTGCAGGCTCTGGGCCTGCTTTTGCGCGTTTTCCAGCAGCTCCTGAAACTGGCGAGAATTGAATCCGCCCATAAGTTTCTCCTAGTTCTTTGCGCGATGGTCGATCACTGTGCGGATCTCCGCGCCAAATTTTTCCTGCATCCGCCGGACTACCGGGTCTTCAGCGGCGCGGGTGCGCGCGCTCGTCCCGTCCCGCGGACGCGAAACCTGGACTGCCCCGCCGTTCGCCGCCGGCGTTCCGCTCACGATATTCACCTTCAGCGGACGCGCCGCCGCGGCGCTGGCCGCAGCGTTGGCTACCCGCTTCGGTTCTGGCCCCATCATCAGCTCGATCACTGACGCCGGGCGGGATATCGTCACCTTCAGTTGGTTTCCCTCCAGCGTCACGCTAGCACCCTCCAGCGTCGATGCCAGCATCTTGTGTCCGGCTTTTTCCAGCTCAACCAGAACCTGTCCCAGAATCTGTCCCGGATCGCTCAGGGGCTCAGCTTCAGCCACGGCCGTAGCAGTGGCCAACGTGGTTTCAGCCTGCATCTGCGGCTGCTGCACAGCTGACATCTCCGGATCAAAACTGCGGCCTTTGCGCGCGCGATCAGCTTCAAATGGCGAGACAACGCTTTGCCGTGGCGCTGAAGGACCGCCGGCCGCAGGAGCGGAAGGCGAGCTCACGGGGGACCGCAGCGGCGCCGCCAGTTGAGAGCCGCCGGCGCGCGGCGCTTCGGCAACCTGGCTGAGTATCTGTTCCAGCGGAAGCATGCGCTGAGCATGCACCAGCTTCAGCACGCCCAGCTCGAGGTGGAAACGCTGCTCCTGGCGGTAGCCCAGCTCATCGAATGTCCGCAGCATGATTTGCAGAAAGCGCGCCAGGTCTTCCTCGGAAAACGGTTCCGCCACCCGCGCCACCCGCGCCCGCTCGTCGGATGAAATCTGCAACAACGCCGAATCCTGGCCCGCAACTTTCGCCACCACCGCGTTGCGCAGGAAGCGCACCAGCTGCTTGGCAAAATGCGCCGGATTGTGCCCTTCCATCATCAGGCGGTCGAGTAAACGCAGCGCTTCTTCGCTTGAGCTGCGCACCACCGTGCCCATCAGCTCTTCCAGAACTTCCGATCCGACGTTGCCCACCAGCCCGCGCACCAGTTCCCCGCTCAGCGTTGCGCCGCAGCAGGCGATCGCCTGGTCCATGATGGAGAGCGCGTCGCGCATGGAACCATCTCCGGCCTCGGCAAGGATAGCCAGCGCTTCGTCATCGGCTTTGATGTTCTCCTTGCTCGCGATCTCGCGCAACTGCCCGACAATTTCATCGAACTTCACCGCATGAAAGCTGAAATGCTGGCAGCGCGAGCGGATGGTCTGCGGAATATCTTCCGCCTGCGTGGTCGCCATCATGAAGATGATGTGCGGTGGCGGCTCTTCCAGCGTCTTCAGCAGCGCGTTGAACGCGGCATCGGTGATCTGGTGCGCTTCGTCGAGAATGTAAATCTTGTAGCGGTCCCGCGCCGGACGGTAGCGCGCCGCATCGCGCAACTCGCGAATTTCGTCGATGCCGCGATTGGTGGCCGCATCGATCTCGATCACGTCCACGGAGCTGCCCGCGCGGATCTCGACGCAGGAGTCGCATACGCCGCAGGGCTCCGGGGTCGGCTGGGTGGCCTTGCCGTCGACGCCCCGGCAGTTCAGCGCCATGGCCAGAATGCGCGCGATGGTCGTCTTGCCGATCCCGCGATGCCCGCTGAAGATGTAGCCGTGCGCGATCCGCTGCTGCTCAATGGCGTTCCTGAGCGTGCGGGTGACATGCTCCTGCCCGATGACCTCAGAGAACCGCTGCGGCCGGTATTTGCGCGCCAGGACCTGATAACTCATGCTGAAACTTTGATTATACCCTTCGCGCGAGCCCGGATTTTCAACAGCGCCGGCCGTTCATGCCGCTCCGCTTCGCGAGCAGCGCAGAACAAAAAAGGCGCCGCAAGCGGCGCCCTTTTTCTTGAACCAGCGCTTACGGCGCCTCAATCAACTCCAGTTTTCCGTCCTTCTTCCGATGCAGCACTTTCACCCGGCCCTCAGGATCGCGGAAGACAAAGACGTCGCGATCGCGGAACTCGGCCTCCTTCACTGCTTCTTCCAGCGTCAGCGGCTTGTATGAGACCGAATCAGAGCTTTTGCTCACGTGGGCCTCGGTAATTTTCACTACGCTGGGAAAGCTATGAACTTTGACTGGCACTGCGGTCGTCAGATCGCCGCCCACCGCAACCGCCACGGTGATTGCTTCTTGCAGCACGCTGGTCTGCTCCAGTTTTTTGCGCGCCTGGCGCTTCTTACTCTTCCATCGTGTCTTATATTTCACTGCCTGGCGCTCGATCCGGTCGAGCGCCTCGCCAATGGCGGACGTCATGTCCATGGCCTCGGAGAGGCCGACGATCGGCGGATGATTGCGCACGCTGATGGTGATCTCGGCGATGTGGCGGCGCTTCTCAGTGGACAAGACCACATGCGTTTCAAAATGGCTGCCTAAAATTTTCTGGATTTTTTCGAGCCCGCCTTCGACCTGCTTGCGGGCGAGAGGAGTGATTTCATACTGACGGCCAGTGTATTCGACGTTCATTGACTCCCTCCTGAAATGTTTGCCACTCAAGAGTCGCCTGCAAGAGTGCCTGGGAGGTTACGGCACGGGTACAGGCGGCTGCAACGTCATTTCCGGAACGCCGGCGCAGATGGGGCCGCGAATCCGGTTTAGCTCTTGACCCTCCTTTGGTGCGTGCTTGGGATTTTCATGTCCTCGCGATACTTCGCCACCGTTCGGCGCGTGACCTGAATTCCCTGTGATTGTAAGATGCGCGTAATCTGATCGTCGGTCAGCGGGTGCGCCGGATCTTCTTCCTCAATGAGCTTCTTCACGCGCCGTTTCAGGATCAACAATGACGTGCCGGCGCCTTCCGGCCCCTGCACGCTTTCTGAGAAGAAGTAGCGCAGCTCAAAGACGCCCTGCGACGTATGAACGTATTTGCTGGCTACGGCGCGGCTCACCGTGGAAGGGTGGACGCCTATTTCTTCCGCTACTTCCTTGATCATCATGGGCTTCAGCTGGTCGATGCCGTGGTCCAAAAAGTCGCGCTGCCGGCCAATGATCGCATAGCAGACTTTCAGAATTGTCTGCCGGCGCTGCTCGATGTTCTTGATCAGCTGGACCGCTGATTTGTAGCGCTCCTTGACGTAGTTTTTGACGTCGCGCTCGACCGCGCCATTGTCCTGGTTCAACATGCGCCGATAGGTGGGACTCACGCGAAGCTGGGGCAGGTCTTCATCGTTCATCAGAACCAGGTATTCGTCGCCGTGCTTCACGAAGGCTACGTCCGGCTCAATCAGCTTGGCTTCGCTCTTGTTGTAGCGCAGACCGGGCTTGGGATCGAGCGTGCGGATGAATTCATGCGCCTGGATGACCGCTTCCATCGGGCGCGTAATGGCGCGGGCAATCTCTTTGTACTGCTTGTTCTGCAGAAAATGGAGCTGTTTGTCGACGATCTTCAGCGCGTCTTCCACCACCTGGTCATTCTCCGGATCGTCGGAGCCCTCCATATCGCGCGTCTTGAGCAGGTATTGAAGCTGCGCCAGCAGGCACTCACGCAGATCGCGGGCCGCCACGCCCACCGGATCGAACTGCTGCACCAGCGAGATCGCCTCGCGCAAGTCTTCACGCGTGAACTGCAGCACGGGAGCCAGCCCGTTGCGCTTTTCCGCGGCCACCGCTTCAGGCGCCGGTTCGTGCGAGACTACCAGCTCGAGATGCGAAGGTTCTGCGGGCTGCTCGCCGGCGTTTGCGTTCTCTTCGGCGGTCGTCCCGGCTTCTGTAGCTGGCATGGCTTCATCCGGTTCAGCCTGTGCCACGCCCATCAACTCGTCTTCCGAAGCAGTCAGGTACCCATCTTCATTCAAATTGCCGATGACCAGCTCCGCTGCGGCAGCGACAGCAGGACGAACACTTATCGAGCCGAGCTGCCAGAGCAGATGATCAGTCAGTGTGGCAGGCTTGGAAAGGAAATTCTCGAAAGAGGGCCGCTCGATTTCTTCCAGATCGGCCGAATTGCGATAACCGGGATCGAGATAGTCTTTAAAGAAAGAGCCAAAATCAATTTCGTCGAACGGATCTTTTTTGTCTGCTTCCGCTTCGGGAGCGGTCTCTTTGTCCTTGATCTCCTGCGCGTCCTGGCGGTCCTGCGCTTCTTCGCGGCCGGCAACCTCGTCCAGCAGCGGAACGGAAGAATCCAGCTCTTCCAGAACCGGGTTCTCGATCATCTCAGTGTTGATCATCTCGCGGAGCTCCAGCTTGTTGAGCGCGAGCACGCTCACCATCTGGACCAGGCCCGGTGTGAGGATTTGCTTCTGAGAAACCCTCAGATTGAGTTTGTTCTGGAGTAAAACCATTCCCTGCTTCTTTTTCTTCCACTATCCCATCTCAGGCCGCGCCCTGAAACAGTACGCTGGTAACTTGAGCTTTCTTGAGCTGCTTCTATCCACCTTATCAAAATCCGCGGCTCCGACAGCGGCCGGACGCCAACATATTTTGTCTTAGGTCGAGACCGCCAAGTTGCGCCGCCAGGTTGCGATTCTTTCCGGCCGACCTTTCCATCTACAGCCGACGATCTTCCTTACACAAACGAAAAACTCTCTCCCAGATAGACTCGCTTGACCTCAGGATCGTTCCCCAGTTGCTCCGGAGTTCCGGTGCGGAAGATCCGGCCTTCATTGATAATGTAAGCGCGATCGGTGACGGAAAGCGTTTCGCGCACGTTGTGATCGGTGATCAGCACGCCGATCCCGCTTCCCTTCAAATCAAAAATAATCTTCTGCAGGTCGAGCACTGCAATGGGATCAATTCCGGAAAACGGCTCGTCCAGGAGGATGAATTTGGGTGCGATACAAAGCGCGCGCGCGATCTCCACGCGCCGCCGCTCGCCGCCGGAGAGCGCATAGCCCATGTTGTTGCGAATGTGGCCGAGCCCCAGCTCGTCGATCAGCTGGTCACGCTTGCGCCGCCGCTCCTGCCAGGAGATCGGCTGGACCTCTAGCACGGCCATGATGTTCTCTTCCACTGTGAGCTTGCGAAAAACCGAGGGCTCCTGCGGAAGGTAGCTGATGCCGAAGTTCCGCGCCCGCAGATACATGGGAACGTCGGTGATTTCCTGGCCGTCGACCAAAATGCGGCCACTGTCCGGAGGGACAAGCCCCACGATCATGTAAAAGCTCGTGGTCTTGCCGGCGCCGTTCGGGCCCAGCAAACCTACTACTTCAGCCTGATTGATATGGAGACTGACGCCGTTGACCACCCTGCGCCCGCGGTACGATTTCGCAATGTCGTCCGTGGCCAGAGTCTGCATTACTTCTTGCTCGCGTCGGGAATCCTCGTTGGAGTTTGGTTTTGGGAAGTTTCTCCGCTACCTACGAGCACCCTACCATCGTGAGTAAAAAAAGTCAACGAATCACCTGAGATTTCGCCCCGTTCGGCATCAAAAATGCTAGGGCGGAGATTCGGTGTGCCTGTCAGCACCATCTTTTCATCCGCTGCCGTGTAAACCAGCCGATTGCCCTGGGCTTTCCTGGAAGCCTGTTGAATCTGTATATCTCCTTGCGCAACAATGCGTTCCAGTTGTCCAGCGCTCTGGCTATCGCTCTGGCTTCCTTTAGGCAGAAGGATGACATCCACCGTGTCAGCACTGATCGTGGTGTCCTGCGACTTAACCAGAACCTTGCCGCTGAAGACCGCCTT
>DASTJB010000116.1:0-9963 GCA_035717005.1 Candidatus Angelobacter sp. | reverse complement strand
GGTGCGGGCGACGCGTTCACCTTCCAATGCAGTCTTGAACTCGCGCAGACCGCGCTCAATCCAGTGCTCCAGATGTCCTTCCAGCGGCAGCAGGGCGCCGAGATTGCCCAGCGGCGGCTCATAATTCATCAGCACGTGCATGACGGTTTGCTCGCCCAGGGGCGCGAAGCTGACGCGGCCGGTGTGATGCGGGCCGCTCACGGACTTCCAGCCCAGCGATTCATTGGGAACCACCTGGGTGATCTGCGCGTCCCATTCGAAGGCGCGGCCGTCAATATTCACGCGCCAGCGCGAGCGCTGACCAAATCGCTGCACGCTCTGAACGAAACGGATCGAGTGCGGCAGCTGCTCGAAGTTCGCCCAGGCGGCAAAGACCTCAGGCACCGGACGCCCGATGTTGATGCTCTTTTCCAGGCGGATGATGTTGCTATCGACATCCGAAGTGCCGCGCCGGAACGCCAATACACCGGCCACTCCTGCCAGCGCTCCGGCAGCTGTGCCGGCCGCAAATCCTGCCCAGAAATTGTTGCGTGCCATTTTGAAATCACCTCTTTGGTCTTCCAAGTTGGAGAGAGACGGAGTTTGCCGGGTTGCCAATTTCTGCCGTGCAGCTCAGGAGTTGCAGAGTTAGGGGCGTGTTTTCCACCGCAGTCCACAAGCAATCGATGTTCTCCACAGGATAGTCACCGAAATTCACCGGAACTTAACAAAGTTGCTTGAGCCCGATTCGTACGTTGCCTGATATTGCCGATACTCAAGTGTGAATGTTCGAACCGCAGTGGGGTTCGATGGGACATCGACGGCGCACTCAAGGGATGCGCTGGAGTTTAATCTGCGTTGGGCTCGTGGCCCCTGGCCAGGAATCCGTATCTCGCCGAGCTGACCGCCGGCGAGCGTGAGAGAAACTCGCTGAACTGTGGACGCTCGGGCGGGCAACGCCCCAGCGTTGAACATCCACCCCGCAAGCCCGGCTTGTATGGCTGGTACAAGCCGGGTTTATTTGCGCAGCGATTCCTTCCCTCCGCTTCTATTTCTGCGATTTCCGCGCTTCTAGGGTGTTTCGCCCTGTTATGCACCGTAATTGCAGGTTTTCCTCGTTGACTTAACCAGCAATCGAAATAAGAATTGTTTGTGAGTACCTGATGGCGACCACCGACCACATTCTGGATCGCGGGCTGCCGGCCAGCGTGGACGCGGAGCGAGCGATCCTGGGCGCGATCCTGCTGGACAACCTGGCCTACCCGCAGGCGGCAGAGTTCCTGCGCGCCGAAGATTTCTCGCTCGATTCGCACCGGCGTATCTACCTGCGCATGATGGAGCTGGCCGAGACGGGCCGCGCCATCGACTTCGTCACGCTCACCGAGCAGCTGGGCCAGCACAAGGAGATCGAGGCGGTGGGCGGCGTGGCTTACGTGACGTCGCTGACGGATGGGCTGCCGCGGGTCAAAAACATTGAGCAGTACGTCAAGATCGTCAAGGACAAGGCACTCCTGCGCGGGCTGATTCACGCGGCCACCAGCGCCATCCAGAAGGCCTACGAGCAGGAAGCGCCGGCCGAGGAGATCATCGATTCGGCCGAGTCAGAAATCTTCAAGGTCGCCGAGCAAAGGATCGGGCAGGGGTTCCTGGGCATCCCGGAGATCGTGAAGCAGTCGTTCGGCTCCATCGACAAACTTTACGAGCAGGGCCAGCGGATCACCGGCCTGGAAACGCATTTTGAAGACCTGGACAGCATCACCAGTGGGCTGCAGAAGTCTGATCTGGTGATCATTGCCGCGCGGCCCTCGATGGGCAAGACGGCATTTGCCATCAACATCGCGGAAAACTCCGCGGTGCGCGACAACAAAGTAGTAGGTGTGTTCTCGCTGGAAATGTCGCGCGAGTCTCTGCTGTTGCGCCTGCTGTGCTCGCAGGCCATGGTGGATTCGCACAAGCTGCGCACCGGCTTCCTGGGGCGCGACGATTACAACAAGCTGGTCACGGCGCTGGCCGCGCTGGCCGAGGCGCCTATTTTTATCGACGACACGCCGGGAATCTCCATTTCAGAGATGCGGGCCAAGTGCCGGCGGCTGCAACAGGCGCAGGGGCGGCTGGACCTGGTGATCGTGGATTACCTGCAGCTCGTGGCCGGAACCGCCATGGGCGGCAAGCGCTATGAAAATCGCACGCAGGAAGTGTCGGCGATTTCGCGAGGACTGAAAGGGCTGGCCAAGGAGATGCGCTGCCCGGTGATTGCGCTCTCACAGCTCAGCCGCGCGCCGGAGAGCCGCACCGGCAACAACCGGCCGCAGCTGGCTGACCTGCGCGAGTCGGGCGCGATCGAGCAGGACGCGGACGTGGTGGCGTTCATCTTCCGCGAAGAGGTTTACAAGCCGGACGATCCCGATCTTCAGGGTAAGGCGGAGCTGATCATCGCCAAGCAGCGCAACGGCCCGACGGGAATTGTGCGGCTGGCATTCATCAAGAGCTCGACCCGATTTGTGGATGCGACCAACGAAGAACCGCCGCCGGGTTCGGATTACTAAGGTGTTTTGATGCGAGAAGAAACAGGCCCACAGGTGATGGAGTGCCCGCAGTGCCACGGCTCTACGTGGAAACGGGAGAAGGTCCCGAGCAAGCGCGATCCCGCGCGGCTGCGCGAGGTAGCGGTACGTTGCGACTGCTTTTACGAGAGCCGGACGGCGCGTGTGCTCAAGGCAGCGCGGATTCCGGAGCGCTATGGCGCCAAAAAGCTCGAGGACTTCGAAATCGATTTCATGGGCGGCTCGCTGGAGCAGGCGCGCTTCATGGCGGGCAGGATGGTGCAGGAGTATCCCGCACAGAGGGCCGGGCTGCTGTTTGTGGGGCGCGTCGGGATCGGCAAGACGCACCTGGCGACGGCGGTGCTGCGCGAACTGATCGTCAATCGCGGAGTGACGGGGCTTTTCTGTTCCTATGCAGAGCTGCTGACCGAGATCCGGGACACCTACAACGATAGCGGCGCCACTAAGTACTTCCGCGATGAGGACGGCAACCGCTGGGAGACCGAAAGCCAGATCCTGAACCACGTAATCAACGTGGACGTGCTGCTGCTGGATGAACTGGGGAAGGTGAAGGCCAGCGAGTGGGTGCTGGACAAGGTGCGGGAGATCATCGGCGGGCGATATGACAAGAAGCGCACCACGCTGATTACGACGAACTTTCCGCTGGACCCGAAGGAGCCGAAAGAAATAGCGCTGCAGGAGAAGATCGGGGCGGACATGGTCTCGCGGTTGCGGGAGATGTGCCATATTGTGGAGATGGAAGGGCCCGATTATCGGCACATCGTGAAGAGACAGTGAAATTTTTACCTGGTGTACCAGCGTGAGCGCGCACTGATCTTCAGTTTTTCCGCTACTCGCGTCCCGTTGCGATATACTTGTCTGCAATTCGGTTTGCTGGTTACCGTCCACTTCCGAGGTCAAGCCAGCCGCCGCGCCGCTTCCAAAGAAAATCTGAACACCGGGGAGAAGTGTGCGGATGCACCTGAGCACCGAATTTGCCACAGAAGCCGACCTGGTTGACCTGGTGATGGAAAAAGGGATCGTGGTGGAGGTCTGGGACCGCGTCGGCCTGTCCGCTGTGGACGTCTCCAAAATGAGGGTCACGGTTTCCGTTTTGCAATTGTTTATCGAAGGCAGGAACCCGCCGTACCGCAGAGGGCATTTTCTGAGAATCAAACCCTAGAGAGCCGTCAGCAATCACCAATCAGACCCTGAGCAGCTTGGTCCGCCCAACCCAAACCCTTGAAACGCGGAGGAAGCGGAGGAGTATGAAAATTTGCGATTCTCCGCAGTTCCTCCGTTTACTCCGTTCCTCTGTGTCTCAAGGTTTTTGTCGCGTGGACGATGATGTTTCAGGGCTGAATGCTGATTGCTGATTGCTGAGCGCTCGGAATCAGAACTCAATGCTCTCGCCCCACTCTTCCGCGAACACGGTGCGCTCGATAGGGAAGCGGCCGGCGTAAGGCTTGTCCTGTCCTTTGAGGCGGCCGATGGCGAGCAGCGCCACCACGCGCACGCGCTCAGGGACCTTCAGCAGCGCCTTCACCTGGTCTTCCATGAAGCCTTCCATCGGAGCAGTGTCATAGCCGAGCGTCTCGGCCGTCCACATCATGGTGGTGAGGGCGATCATGGTCTGGCGGTTGACCCAGATGCCAAGGTCGGGCTCCAGGCCGCCGGCCTTTCCCGGTGTGCTGCCCAGCAGGCCGGTCACGGCCCCACGGATGCGATCCTGAGCAGCCTTGTCGGTGAAGCCGTGGCCGGCGCTGATGCGCAGCATCTCGTCGAGATCGCCGTCATTCCAGCCCTGAGGATCGCCGCACGCGACGATGACGGCGCCGGCTTCAGCGATTTTGGGTTGGCCGAACGCAGCCTGGCTCAGCTTCTTCTTCTGCTCGCGATCGCGCACCACGATGAACCGCCATGGCTGCATGTTGTAGCCGCTGGGCGCTTCCAGACCTGCGCGGACGATCTTTTCAAGGTCGGCCGCGTGGATGGGGACATCTTCAAAGCTGGGCGTGGCGCGACGTTCCTTTATCACCTGGCTGAGCGGCTTTTCGGCGGCAAGTTTGGCCATCATAGCTCCTTTTCATTCTGTCGCTTCGCTCCAAACCGCCGGCGATCTGCGACCGCTTCACATTCTCGTGCTCCTGATACACGCGCTTCGGCGCGTGGGCGGCCTCAGCGCGGAGCGCCCGCTGGATTTTGATTTTATCGCCTCGTTCCAAACCGCCGGCGAAGCTTCAATCGCGAGAGTTGTTCACGGCGAATTGGTTTGACATCAAAACGATTTATAGGATGGTTCTGCCCGCGACAGGGATTCAAGTATTTTTTGGGATGACTGCTGGATTCGATTAGGATGCGAGGCGGCCAGAAAAGCGCAAGTTGTCGCATCCCACTTAGCATGGCACTCGAGGAATACAAGAAGAAACGGCGGTTCAGCGAGACTCCGGAGCCGGAAGGCAAGATGGAGAGCGGTGACGGCCATCGGTTTGTGGTGCAGAAGCACCGGGCGTCGCACCTGCATTATGACTTCCGGCTGGAGATGGATGGCGTGCTGAAGTCGTGGGCGGTGCCGAAAGGGCCGTCGCTCAATCCCAGCGACAAGCGGCTGGCGATGCGGGTGGAGGACCATCCTGTTTCGTATTTTCATTTTGAAGGGAAGATTCCCGAAGGCAATTACGGCGCGGGCACGGTGATGGTGTGGGACACGGGAACGTGGGAGCCGCTGGGTGATGAGCGCGCGATGTTCCGTAAGGGCGACCTGAAGTTCCGGCTGCAGGGCGAGAAGCTGAACGGCGAGTTTGTGCTGGCCAAGATGCGGTCGCGCCGTCCGGGAGCGAAAGGGACGGAGTGGCTGCTGATCAAGAAGAAAGATGAAGCGAGCGAGCCACGTTTCGATATCGACAAGCTGGATTATTCGGTGCTGACACAGAGGAGCCTCAAGGAGATTGCAGGAGATGAGGGCTCGGCGGAGTGGGAGAGTAATCGCAAGGCACGGGTGAAGAAGGGCGCTGAATGGCTGAGGGAGAGAGCCAGGAGCTCACCGCGGAGACGCGGAGGCGCGGAGGGGCGGAGGAAATCGGGAAAGAGAGGGCTCACCGCCGATAAACGTCGATAGCGCGGGTCAAGTGCATGGCCAGAAGTGCCAAAATTGCCAAAGATCGCCGAAAATGACGCGTTCATGCGACTGGGTTTCAATTTTGGCATTCTTTGGAAATGTCGGCGATTTTGGCAAATCAACCTCTCTCCCGATCCGATGCGATTTATGAGATAGTTTTCTGTGTCCCGCTCCCTGAAAGCGCACTTGCTGCTGGTGCTGATGACCCTGATCTGGGGCAGCACGTTTGTTCTGATCAAGAAAGCGCTTGAGGATTCGTCGCCGCTCGCGTTGAACGCAGTTCGCATGGTGCTGGCGGCGGCGCTGCTTGCTCTCTACTACCGCAAGCAGCTTCAGGTAATGACGAAGGCGGCGCTGCGGTCGGGGATCATCGTCGGGATTTTCCTGTACCTTGGCTACTCGTTTCAGACCGCCGGGCTGGCGCTGACGACGCCATCAAAATCGGCGTTTCTCACGGGAAGTTCGACGGTCCTGGTGCCGCTGCTGCTGGTGATTTTCTGGCGAGCGAAGATACATCCCTGGCGGGTGCTGGGAATTGCGCTGGCGTTCACAGGGCTGTTTCTGATGACAGTTCCGGCCGGGCCGCAAGGTTTGGCGGATTTTGCCAAAGTGAACCGCGGCGACGTGCTGAGCGTGGGCTGCGCCATTGGATTTGCCTTCCAGATCGTGTTGCTGGGCCGCGCCAGCCAGCGCTTTCCCTTTGAGCAGATTGCGGTGTTGCAGGTCGGCACGGCGGCCATCCTGATGACGCTGACCGCGCCGGTCCTGGAGCATGCGCGTTTTCACGCTTCTCCGGTGGTGATTGCGACCGTGCTGATCACCGGCGTTTTGGGCACCGCGGTGGCCTTTACCGTCCAGGCGTGGGCGCAGCAGTTTACGCCGGCGACCCACACGGCGCTGATCTTCAACATGGAACCGGTGTTTGCCTGGTTGACGTCGTTTATCGTGCTCAAAGAGCGACTGGGATTGCGGGCCGGGTTGGGCGCCATGCTGATTCTGGGGGGAGTGCTGGTTTCGGAACTGCTGGGGCAGGTGGAAGACATGGAAGATCGGGCGATCCGGACGGCGGATCATCAGTCCATGGGATGATTGGGAACCGGGGGCTTTCATACCGAAAAGAGCCGCTTTTCTACGGAAATAAGCCGGCGACCCAGAGTAGCTGGGTAACGCCAGCGGCCAAATTGGCGTCTAACCGTATGCGTTCCAGGTACAACCGATCCCGCCTGTCGTCCGCAGAAGTGTTCGATTTATAATCGGTAAGAGAAGTGGGAGGAAGATTCAGTATGAATTCGCGTTTTGCCGCTTTGGTCGCGCGGGTACGCGCCCAGCGGATGCTCTCAATGCTGGCGATCATGATTACGCTCGCGGTGGGCATCCTGATCGGGACGGTGCTGAGCCGGAGCGGCGTAAGAGGCAGCACAAGCTCATCGGAAGCGGCGCTGCTGCCGCCGATGCAGACCCCGCAGCAGCTCAGCAACACATTCGGCCAGGTGGCCAAGGCAATTGAGCCGGCGGTGGTGAACGTGAGTACGGAGTCCAGCCCGAAGCCAACCACACGGCAGCGGAACCGCAGGCCTAATCGCGGGCAGGACCAGGGCGGCGACGATCCGTTCCAGGACTTTTTTGACCGCTTTTTCGGCGGACAAGGCCAGGGCCAGGGGCCCGGGGGCGATGACGATCAGGGGCCGAGCCCCTTTGGCGGAGGACCGGGCGGCGGGCGCCAGCGCTCGCTCGGCTCAGGCGTGGTCCTGAACACGAATGGCTACATCATCACCAACTTTCACGTGGTGGATAAAGCTGACCGCATCCGTGTGCACCTCTTCGATGAGCCCACGGCCACCCTGCACGACGCCAAGATCGTAGGCGTGGACCGCGAGACCGACCTGGCTGTCATCAAGATCGATCCACCCAGGGAACATCCGCTGACTGCGGCACGCCTGGGCGACTCCGACAAGATGAGCGTCGGCGACTGGGTGCTGGCCATCGGGAGCCCATTCGATCTGGAAGCCACGGTCACGGCGGGCATCGTCTCCGCCAAGGGGCGCAATCTCCCCGGCGGACGCCAGTTCCAGTCCTTCATCCAGACGGACGCGGCCATCAATCCCGGGAATTCCGGCGGGCCGCTCGTGAACATGAACGGCGAGGTCATCGGCATTAATACCGCCATCTACACGCAGTCATTCGGCTACCAGGGCGTGGGCTTTGCCATGCCCTCAAACGTGGTGCGCGACGTGTATGACCAGCTCACTTCGGGCGACCACCGCGTGGCCCGCGGCTCGATCGGCGTGGAGTTCAGCGCCCAGCCAAACCCGGCCGTGCTGCGCGTCTACGGCGTGAAGCAGGGTGTGCCGATCACCAACGTGCGCCCAGACAGCCCGGCCGCCAAGGCCGGTCTCCAGGGTGAGGACACCATCATCGCCGTGAACGGCAAGCCGGTGAAGAGCGGCGACGAGCTTGTGAACATCATCTCGGCTACGCGGCCCGGCAATAAGATCAACCTGACCTACATGCGCAACGGCCAGCAGAAAGAGGCCGCCGTGATGGTTGCCGACCGCGCCAAGCTCTTTGCCGACCGCACCGCCGACATGGGCAGTGACGACACTCCGGAAGACACGCAGCCGCAGCCCACCAGGCTGGGGCTTACCGTGAAGCCGGTCTCACCGGAGATGGCCGAGCGCTTTGGCACGCCTGAGGGGAAGGGCGTCCAGGTGGTCGACGTGAAACCAGGCTCCTTTGCCGACGACCTGCAGCTACAGCCGGGGATGATCATCCTGAAGGTCAACAAGCAGCCGGTCAACAGCGAAGAGGACTTCCGCAAAGCTACCCAGCAGCTCAAGAGCGGCCAGGATGTTGTCTTCCTGGTGCACGCGGGTCGGGGCGCGAACGGCGGAAATACGTTTATCTCAGGCACGCTGCCGTAAGCTGTATCGCTCACCGCAGAGAGCGTAAAGGTCGCAGAGAAAAAGGAATGAAATTCCTCTGCGTTCTCCGCGTACTCTGCGGTGAATTCCTTCCTCCGAAAGTATCCACGGTATCGAAAGCCCTTGATTTCATTGCACTTCGGTAATCCTGAGCTGCACAACAAAGTGCTGGCCTAATGGCATCCAAACGTGGGAAGATGTTTAAATACCCTGGAGAGGGCTGAATTCGCGCCACGGAACGTCCCGCTTTTTGGCCCCAATTTCCCTGAGGTGAAGCTGTTTGCGTCTGGCGATCAAAAAACTTCTACTCCTGAGCACCCTGCTGGCGCTGTGCGCCGGCTATGCTCCCGCTGAGCCCCAGAAGGCGAGCGGCAAGGCCGCAAAGCACGGCCATCGCCATGGCAAGCGCCGCGGCGCGTGGAAACGCAAAGGCCAGCAGGCCATCAAGCCCGACCGTGCCATGGAGATCCAGCAGGCGCTCATCCGCGAGCATTACCTGAGCGGCGAGCCCACCGGCGTGTGGGACACCCGCACCCAGGCCGCCCTGGTGAAGTATCAGGCCGATAACGGCTGGCAAACCAAGGTGGTGCCGGACTCGCGCGCCCTGATCAAACTGGGCCTTGGCCCTAACTACTCTGCGCAGACGTTGCTGAACCCCTCGCCCGCATCTTCCGCTCCCGCAGCCTCCGCCAGCGCCGCATCGCGTGGCCTGAACGGCGGAGCCGACAAGCAGTAACCAGAGCTAAGCACAAAGGGCATCGAGTCAGTGGTGAGCTTTCCGATTTCCCGCCCTTGTTGATTTCGCCATCATTTACTCAAAGCGCAAAACCGTCAGCGGGTCCACCTTCGCAGTCTTTGCGCCACGGAAATAAGAGACAACGCCGTAAATCCCGGCAGCCAGCAAGAGCCCGATCCCGGCGAAGATGGCCAGCAACACCGTGCGAAGCCGGGCCGGCGTTACTTCAGTTTGGCTCTCCGCCAGTGGGCGCACCGTAATCCGGCTTGGGCAAGAGACGGTCGCGGTCGTAAGGCGGGTCTTCATGTGGGGGAATGGGATCTTTTGGAAAATCCTGATGCCAATGCCGGCGAAAGTCATCATCGGCGTAAAACTTGAGGTAGAGCCGCATATCTTCCTCGCTGCAGCTGCCGAGCAATTGGATGTGCCACGCGGAACCCGCAACCATCGGCATTGCCTTGCTTTCTTCCCGCAGCGAATTGGTCCAGAGCTCGGTATAGAGCTCGCGATCGCTGAGATGGTCTGTCTGTTCGATAAACACATGAAGCAGGGCGAGCTTTTGGATTACCTCCCAGAGTTTTGCGGCCAGCTCCTCATCCTTGAGCGAATCCGGCGCGGGGAGTGCCACGCCTGCGTTCTCAAGTTGCTGGAAGTTGGTCGTCCACG
>DASTJB010000115.1:0-2530 GCA_035717005.1 Candidatus Angelobacter sp. | reverse complement strand
CTTCACCAGGCTCTTCAGTTCAATCACCCGCTCTTCGCGCTCAATTCCCTCTTGCCCGCCATCCCTTCCCGCAGTACGATTTCCCCGCCCGAGTCCTTACCTGTAGGGAGGTGGGGAATGAAACGTCTTTTCTGTTTCGTTCTATTCGTCGCGGTCGCCTCGCACGCGCAAGTTACCAAGATCTTTATCCCGGCGGGCTCGCCGGAAGACAAGGCGCTCCAGGCCGTCACGGCGGAAGAGGATGGCGCCAAGCGCGTCGCCATGCTGCAGGAGTTTCTGCAAACTTACGCCGCCAATCCGAATGCCGTGGTGTATGGCGAGTGGCAGCTCTCGCAGGCGTACGCCGATCAGGGCAACACGGCCAAGGCGATGGAGTTCGGCCAGAAAGCCGTGGAACTGCAGCCGGGCAATCTGGAGATACTGATCTCACTGGCCAACGTGGCGCAGAAGGTCAAGGCCACGGACACGGTGATTGACTGTGCCGTGCGCGGCGGGACCGCCTTCAACGGCATTCCCAACAAGGCGAAGCCCGAAGGCATGGACCCGGAGGACTTCAAGCTGCGCATACAGCAGGAGCAGGATGGATATCGCCAGTCTTACGAGTACCTGGAAGTCACCGGCTACAACGCGCTGGTGGGAGAGAATGACGCCAAAAAGCGCATGGGATACATTGAGCGCTTCATGGCGGCGTTTCCCGGCTCGCGCTTCCAGGACCAGCTGACGCAGCTTGCCGTCTACACGCTGGGCCAGACCAACGATGCGGCGCGCCTGCTGAGCTTCGGTGAAAACGCCCTGAAGGCGAATCCCAACAGCCTGAGCCTGCTGGTGGCGCTGGCCAACTCGTTTGCCGAAAGCACTGACAAGTCTCTGGTCTTCCGCGCGGAGAGCTACGCCCACCGCGCGCTGGATATTTGCAATAAACAGGTGCCGAGCGACGAGAACAAGATCGCTCTGTATGCCGGAATGGCGCACTCGGCGCTGGGCTACGCCATGCTCCAGCAGGACCGGAACCTGCCGGCGATTGCCGAGTTGAAAGTCGCTTCCAACGATTTGAAGTCGACGCCGGACGCTTACTCGGCCGCGATGTACCGCCTGGGCTTTGCCTACGCCAAAGCCGGCAAACTGCCCGAGGCGAAAGCTACGCTCACCGAGGTGGCGAAGATGCCCGGCTACGAAAAGCTGGCCAAAGATCTGCTGGCGCGCGTGGACGCTGCAGCCAAGAAGGCGCCGCGGAAGTAATAGAACCTACCACGGAGACACAGAGGCACGGAGAAGAGCCCCAATTCCCTTTATTTGATTTGTCGCTATCTTTCATCCGCGATGATCCCCGCTGAGGTTGCGGCCATTACGCCAATTTCATTTCCTCCGTGTCTCCGTGCCTCCGTGGCAGGTGGTGTGTTTCTTAGTATTTCCACGAGTTGTCGGCGCCCGCGGGAGCGTTGCGGCTGATGTGGTCGGCCATCGCGCGTAAAAGCTCAGCCTGGTTCAGCGGCGACCAGCCGTGCCCTTTCATTGGCCGGCCATACTCGAATGATCCGCCATACGCGGGATTGGCGCTGCGCAGGAAATTTTCCAGGCGATAGACCGCCAGGTTCAGGTAGAAATTGTCCATGTCTCCGCAGTAGAGGTGAATCTTGCCGGCGAGCTTGGGTCCGATGGCGGCCCAATTTTTTTCCAGGTAGTCGCGCAGATCGTACTGGCGCATGTAGGCCGCGACCGCTGGGTCGATCCTGCCGGTGGTCTTGTCCCAGAGCGGTTTGGGATAGCCGTCAGGCCCGACCGGTCCGTAGACCGCCTCCCAGGCCTCAAATTGCTCGCCCGAGCGGCCGTGCGATCCCAGGACCTCTTCGAACTGGCTGCCCTGGCGGATGGTGGTAGTGACCTGGCCTTCCGGCGTGCGCTCCATGGGGCGCTCGGGAATCGGCGGATCATAGCCGGGCGTTAGGAAAGCGTTATTATCATTATAGATATCAACGATCTGATAACGGCTGAAGTCGACCGGATCAGGATAGAAGGTCCAGGTGCCGCCGAAAAATTCCGGATGAAAAACCTGCAGCGCCAGTGATTCCCAGCCGCCGGTGGAGCCGCCGGAGAGCACGCGCGCGTACGGCTGGCGGATCATGCGGAAGTGCTCTTCCAGGTAGGGCACCAGTTCGTTCATCAGTGCATCACCATACGGTCCGTTGTTCGCCGAATTCACGGCGTACGAATCGTCGAAGTAGACCGTCGGATGCTGAAAGGTGACGACGATCATGCGCGGAAAGCCTGCCGCGGTCCAGCGCTTGTACAGCTCCACGCCGGAGATGCGTCCCTCGCGCGGCGGAGGCGCGTTCGCGGCCTGCTCCGTCGAAAACCCCAGCGGCGCCTGCAGGCTGAAGTGGCCTTGCTCGTAGAGCACCGGATAATGCGCGTTCGGGTGCGCATCATAGCCCTCGGGCAGCAGGACGGTAGCGCCGATATAGATCGGCTGTCCCCAGAAATTGCTGAGCAGCTTGCTCTGGAGCTTCACGTGCTTCACGTACGCCGTATC
>DASTJB010000114.1:0-20655 GCA_035717005.1 Candidatus Angelobacter sp. | reverse complement strand
ACGACTCATTGGCGCTGCGCGAAGGCATATGCAAATTCGTGAAGGACTGCATCGTCTTTGCCGGGGAGCGCGACGGCACCGAATACGCCGACCAGGACAGATTCAAACTGAATGCAACGCCGCCGCCGCTCCAGTATCTGGGCCAGGATGTGTGGCGGAAGGACCACGGCGCCAGCAGCTCAGAGGAATGGAATGCAGCGGCGCCTTTCGTGGTGCACTGGAAGCTGGCGCGCGCGAACGGCCAGATCATCTATGTCGACGAGATCAACTGGTGGCCGCTGGTGTTCTCGCTGAAGTGCCGGCAGATTGTGGAGAGCGACGCGGAGCTGGTTGGCCCGAGCGCAGACCGGATCAAACTGTGCGCCAGAAGAGAGAAGGACCAGACAGAAGAAGGCCGATTCGTCTCGTATGACTGGATCTCGAAGGACGACGTGAAAGGCCTGATGGGGCGGCCTGCGCGGGGCGCGCTGGTCAACCGCAAGCTGAAGACCGGAATCCTGGATTGGGGATTTACCGACGCGGTGCTGGCGCTGGGGCCATTGCGGACATATCTGCTGGACGGCATTCGCCAGCTCATTCTGAAATCGGTGGCAATTTCAGCCGAGGGAATCAGGGGCGGGCCGCCGACGCCGCGAGACGATCAGGAATACGTGATCGTCTCCCACAGCCTGGGGAGCTACCTGATTTTTGCCGCGCTGGACATCACATCGGGCACGCCCAAAACAGCGACGGTGGAGCGATCAGGAGATGCGTTCGAGGAGATCCTGAAGCGCACTTCGCTGGTCTACTTTTTTGCCAATCAGCTGCGGCTGCTGGAGCTGGCGAGCCTGGATGATTCCGGCGACCAGAACCTGGTGAGGCATCTGCAGGATTGGGGCCGGCTGCACTGCGATTATCAGAAGTCTCTGCCCGGCGCCGCGGGCGAGTGCACGCCGCCGAAAATCATTGCCCTGAACGATCCCAGCGACCTGTTGACCTGGACGGTGCCGGAGCAACTTGCGTCGGTCAAGGTGCAGAACGTGCCGGTGAAGAATACACGGCACTGGTTGTGGCTGATCGCCAGCCCGACGAACGCCCACGACAATTACGCGAGAAACAAGAAGGTAGTGTCACAGCTGCTCAAATTGAACGCTCCATGAGCAAAGAAACACCTGCTGAACGTGCGATTTCAGCAGGTGCTGTTTGCTTTTCAAGAAAGACTATTTTTCCGTTTGCGCGGCGGCAAAGTCCTTCCGCACTTCGGCCACGAACGGCTGCGCGGCAGGAGGCGTCTGCACGGAGCCGCTCAGGATTTCCCGGAAGGGAACTTCATGGCCGTACAGTTCTTTGGTGCTGTCATTATCCTGTTTCAGTTTGGCGCCGCTCAGTTCCACGCCGGCAAAAAGGCCTTTGGCCCGCGAATAGCTCAGGATCTCCGAGTTCATCTTCACGTCGGTCCCCGCGGAGACGGACCGTCCAATCGGGCCCGCGGCGGCGGAAGCGTCCACGCCGATTTCGATCTTGCTGGAGAGCAGCTTCTGCACGCCCTGATCATTCATGACAAGCAGGACCAGGTCGACGCCTTCACCGCCGATCTGCGCGCCGTAACTTCCGCCACCCAGGAATACCGGGGCAGGAGCGCTCCATCCGTTAGCTTCACGGCAGGAGGCAAAGCCGCGTCCATAACGGCCGCCGACGATGAAACCGGCCTTTTTGACGCCGGGAATCACCATCACGCATTTTGATTTGGCGAGCACTGTGCCGGGAATACCTTTGTCGGGCGCTGAGGTGATCTCGCTGAGCACGCGGGCCGCGGCTTCAGCGCGATCGGCTACCTTGCCTTCGTCCTGTTTGGTGGTTTGCTTGTTGTCCTGGTCGGTGTCCTTCTGTGCGGAGCACGGGACATACACGGCCAGAACAAATATTGAGAGTAGAAGAATGTGTTTCATTTTCCCCCCGCTTTCTAAACCCACTTTCCTGAGCCGTAGGATGTAGGCGCGGAGGGACGAGATGCCATGGCTCATCAGAGGGTAGGTGCTATCGCAGCTTAGGAAATACTGTGCCGTCTCGAAAAGACAAACGCAAGGGCCCTCCGTCCTACTCGCGCGCTGGTGGCTGCGCGCGCTCGCTTAACGGCCGTGGGGATGACGAACGCGTGGGTCCTGGGCAGTAACAGGAAATCGAAATTTACGCGACGACCATCTGCTTCTGCAATTCCGGAGCGAACAGCGCCTTGGGAATCATGGCGTGCACTCCCCGAACAATGTCCACGACCTGAGTGACGCGGAAGCTGCAGGCGATGCTGCACAGGGCATAAGCGTCGAGCTCGGTCAGTCCGGCGCGGGAAGACAAGAATTTGATCGCGTTGCGCGCCGCCATGGCCATGGCGGCATTCAGGTCCTTATCGAGTCCGAGCAGGATCCAGTGCGTTGCGGTTTCGGCAATGGGCCAGGTGAAGTTCTTCTGCTTGTGCAACACGACCTGGATGCGCAGCTCCTGCATGCGCGTTTCGAGCGCTGTGAGGCAGATTTCGCCGTCTCCCTGCACGGCGTGAGAGTCACCGGTATAGATCAGCGCGCCGGATTTCCAGACAGGGATGAAGAGCGTGGAGCCTTCGGCGAGCTCGCTCAGGTCGACATTGCCGGCATGCGGGCCGGGCGGCACGGAGCTGGTCACGCCGGGGCTGAGCGGCGGGTAGTACTCGTCGGGCGGCGCCAGGCCAAGCGTACCCTGGAATGGCTTCAGCGGCACGTTGATGTTCGAGGCGAAAGCGGCCTTCATGCCTTTCAAATCGAGATTCAGATATTTGACCTGGCCCTGCGGATAATCCTTCGCCAGCAGCCCCGTGCCGAGCTCGCCGGGATTGTTGAATACGGCGCCCCAGTTGAACGGGAGTATCCGCTTGTAGCGGATTTCCAGCACGTCGCCGGGCGCGGCGTCCTTGACCGCAATGGGGCCGATGATGGAGTGCGGGCCGCGGCCGGGATTGCTCTTGCGCAGCTCGGCCAGCTTCTCCACCGGCACCCCGGGCTGCATCTGGTTGAGGAAGTGCGACCAGGTGTTGGGATAGCTGATGGTGTCGCCGGAGTCGATGGTAAGGATGGGCGGCAGGGTGGTGTCGAAGACCCCGAGATGCACCGTTTGATCGTTCGATTCCACCGTGTGTACGCGGCCCTCGTCGGCGGCCTTCGCCTTTTTGGCGGCATCTTTCTTCCTGCCATTTTCCTGTTCGGCGAAGGCGAGCTTCTGAAACCATGGTCCAACCGCAGCAAGCGCTCCCATGAAGGTGCTGGCGCGCAGCAGCCGGCGGCGCGAGCGCCCACGGAGACTGAGAAGCCCGTCGAGGCTCTCCTGGTCCATCTCATCCATGTGGAGCAGACGGTCCATCGAGCGACGGGTGGAGGCGGCTTCCTGGATATCGCTGCGAAGAATGCCGGTGCCTTTTTCGTCACCGCAGCCAAAGAGGTTGGAGCAGTCGTGATGGTGATGGGGGACAGAGGGAACTTCCTGATCGTGGTCGGGCATTACCGCTCTCCTTTTTGCCAGGTTGAGGGAGGGGCCCAGGATTTCCGGCGAGATTCTACTCCTTACGGGAAGGATCTGAAACATGAAATTTCTACCGGCTGCAGTTATTTCAGGTCGATCGAAGCCGAGCTCTGCGTGAGCTTGATCTCGATGGAACCTTCCTGGTTCGGGTGCAGCTTCAGGCCGGTATAGGTGTGGATGGCGCCTTGTGCATCGGTGAACTGGACTTTGAGCGGGCCGGCATCAGTGATTTTCACCGGGGAAGAGAAAGTTTCGGCCGGAGCAAGCCGGTCTTTGCCGAAGGTGGCGCTGGGGTAATCGACGATGATGGTGGCGATGGGCTGCGGGCTGGTGTTGACCAGCCGGATGGTGAGCATGTGGGCGGGGCAGCCGGTGAGGGCGAGGATGAAGAGGGCGAAGATGATTCGAGCAGTTTTCATTTATTCAGTTCTCTGTCGTCATGCTGGCAAATGCCCGAGGGCGACTGTACCACCGGGGAAATCGAATTCTTCGGCACAGGCAAGGGTGCCTCCACCCCAACAAGCCAGAATTAGGCTTGTCGGGGACCCCGGATGCCTGTGCCACAAAAAATGGAGATCGTTCTGCGCAGGCGAGGGCGCCTGCGGTCCACAAGGCCAGGTTTATCATTTCTTCTCAATCACCCGTGCGGCCAGCACGGCGCCGTTGCGGTTGTCGTGGAGCTTGAGCGGGAAGACCAGGATGTTCCAGTTCCAGCGGTCTTTCTGCTTGGGCAGGTGCGGCAGTCCGCCGAAGCTGCGGTCCACGTAGGTTTCGCGGGTGTCGGCGACGGTGCGGATGATCTCCTGCCACTCGCCGGCGAGTTCGGGAAACTCTTCAAAACGGTTTTTGCTCACGAACCACGCGCGCTTCTTTTCATACAGGCGGGCGAAGTATTCGTTGACGTATTGCCAGTTGCCGTCGCGGTCGAGGATTTCGAGCACAACATCCTCGCCCATGGCCATGGCAATGCGGGAGTAGAAGAAATCGCGGGCATCGACGACGACGGGCTTGCCGCGTCGTTTGGCTTCAAAGGAGCGCAGGGCGGCGAGCAGATCGTCGACCGAGCTGTAACCCTTGAGCAGGTGCATGTCTTCCACGCCGCCGAATTTTCTCTCCAGCGTGGCGGAAAGAATAATGATGGGGACCTCGGGACGCTTGTCGCGCAGGGATTGTGCGACTTCAGTGCCGAATTTGCCGGCGCCGAGGTGATAGTCGAGCACGGCGATATCGATGTTGGCGAGCAGTCGTTCCGCCTCCTCGACCGAAGCGGAGGTAATGGCTTCATAGCCGTTCTGCCGGAGGATGGCGGCGCGCAGGATCAGGTTGTCATGAACGTCGTCGAGCAGGAGGACGCGGATGGGTTTCTTGGTCGAGTCTGTGCGGGAATCGGTCATGGGAAGAGAGCTCTTAGCCTTTAGCTCTTAGCCTTTAGCCAAGCCGGTGGGCGTTTTGTGGGCTAAAGGCTAACGGCCAAAAGCTAACGGCCAAAAGCTAATGGCTAACGGCTGACTGCTGAGCGTTGAGTGCTGAGTGTTGAGCGCTTCATTCCTTGTTCTTTCCCCGCAGCGACCGCACGATCTCCGGCAGTTTGGCGAAGGCGGTGACGCTGCGCAGCCATTGCCGATGATCGAAAGCCGGTGAGCCGCTGATCATGGAGCCCGGTGGAATGTCACCGTGCGTGCCGCTCTGGGCGGTGACGATCACGTTGTCACCGACCTTGCAATGCCCGGCCACGCCAACCTGCCCGGCGAGGATCACGTTGTTGCCAAGGTCTGTTGACCCGGCGAGGCCCACCTGCGCGCACAGCATGGAGTTTTCACCAAGGACGCAGTTGTGCGCGACGTGAGTCAGGTTGTCAATCTTGGTGTTGCGTCCGATGCGGGTTTCACTCAGGCTGGCGCGGTCAATGCAGCAGTTGGCCTGGATCTCAACATGATCTTCAATCACCACGCGGCCTATCTGCGGAATCTTGTACCACTGGTTATTGTTGTCCTTGGCAAAGCCGAAGCCATCAGAGCCGATGACCACGCCGTTGTGGAGCAGCACGTTGTCGCCGATCTGCGTGCCTTCGCGGATGGAGACGTGCGCGTGGGCAAAAAAGTTTTTGCCGATCTTTACATCACGATAGATGACGACGTGCGGCAGGAGCGTGCAGTGCTCGCCGATTTCGACGTCCTCACCGATCACGACATAGGCGCCGATGGAGGCCCGGGGGCCGATACGGGCAGAGGGATGGATAACGGCCGTCGGGTGAGTGCCATGGCCTTCGTGCGGTTGCGGGTGAAGGAGTTCGACGGCGCGGGCGTAAGCGTATTGCGTGTTCCTGACGCGGAGCAGCGGCCTGGATGCGGCGGGAAATTTTTCATCGACAATCAGAGCGGAGGCCTGTGTGGCAGCGGCCAGCGGCGCATATTTTGAGTCGGAAATGAAGGCGACCTGGCCGGGCCGGGCGGAGTCAATGGGGGCGACGGAGGTGATCTCGGCGTCGGCGGAGGGCGGATCGAGAGTGGCGCCGAGTCTTGTGGCTAAATCCTGGAGCTTCATGGGAATGTGCCGCCCCTAAAGGGGCTCTCTCATTATCTTTCGCTTACCCAGCGCTTCCGCGCTGGGCTACCGTTGTTGCGCGTCTTCGGCGCTGGATTTCGAATCACCGAACGGATGATTGTAATTGGTGAGAGAGAAGGGCAGGAGCAAAAATCGCTACGGTTCGGAAAACAGCTTTTCCTGGCGGGCGTCTTCGGCGGTCTTCTTGCGGGCTTCGGGGCGGCCGATCACGGCCAGAACGTTCATCTCCTGCAATGCCGATTTGGGAACGAAGACGCGCTGGATGTTGCCGCGCGTGTCGGGCGGGGTGATGAGATAGCCTTCGGGGGCGACCTGGATGAGGTCATTGGGCATCATGCCTTCGAGAACATCATTGTCCGTGAAGCGGAGACGAACCCAGAGACCTTCAGTCCGCGGACGGCTGGTGAAGGTCTTGCGTCCGGGGCTTGCGGTTTCACTGAAGTCGCGGACGAAGTCGACGCTTTTGATTTCGTCGAGGGCGATCAGTACCACCTTGCCGGAGGGATTGAGCAGTTCGAGCTTGCCTTCGACGACAAAGTGCGCGGGAGCGACGTAACCGCTGAGCGAGTCGCGGCCCATTTTGCGCACGATTACTTTTTTGTGGGTCGAAGGCATAGAGAATCGGCTCTTAGCTCTTAGCCTTTGGCGCTTAGCTTTTGGATTTTGGCCAAATCGGTCACGCAGCATTCCTTGCTAATAGCTAAAGGCTGTATTTTCGATTCTCGCACTGATTTGAGAGGCATCAAAGGCGTCACGGAGCGATTCCAGCGAGCGGGGTAGCCAAAGGGTTAACCTTTATGGTAATGTTTCGAGTTTGTGAAGGCCCCTGCAGTAGCCGTCTAAGTCTTGTATAAAGTGCAACTTACCAAAAATGGGAGAATCGGTTAGCTCGCCTGGCGGGTGCTGGGAGGGCATGAGTGTTTTCCTGAGCTGATGGCTGACTTTATCTACCTGATGGAGACCCGGCTTACGCCGGACCAGCAGCGCGCGGTGGCGTTGGTGACCGATGTTGCCCGCGCGCATGAGATGAACGTTTTTCTCACCGGGGGCGCGGTCCGCGACATCATCAGCGGGTTCATTATTCGCGACCTTGACTTCTCCGTGCAGGGCAACGCGCTCAAACTGCAAAAAGATTTTGAAAAAGCCGGCGCCGTCACCGAAGCCACCGACGACACTACGCGCACGATCATGCTGCTGCTGCCGGGAAACGTGCGCGCCGAAGTGACGAGCACGCGATCAGAAAAATACGAGAAGCCGGGCAAGCCGCCGGAGATCACGCACGGGACGATCTATGACGACATGCGCCGCCGCGACTTTACGGTGAATGCGATGGCTTTGTCGCTCAATCCGGGCTCGCGCGGGCTTCTTACCGATCCGTTTAACGGCGTGGCTGACATCGAAGGCAAGGTACTGCGCGTCCTCAATAACTATGCGTTTTATGAAGAGCCGTCGCGGCTGATCCGGGCCACACGGCTGTGTACGCGCTTCCACTGGACGCTGGAAGAACGCACCCAGGCCCGGTACGACGCGGCCAAAGAAAACAACTACATCGAAAATATTTCCGACCGCACGGTGGGGCATGAGATCGAGCAACTGGCGCACGAAGACAATCCGGTCGAGGTGCTGAAAGCGCTGGAAAAAGAAGGCTGGCTCAAAGTACTGGTGCCGCACATGTCGGTAGCGAAGGTGGATTCCAGCGGGCTCACGCAGCTGTTCAAGGTGAAGCAGCAGATGCAGGAACTGGGGCTGAACCCGGACGCCAGCCCGATCGTCATGCACCTCCTCACGCGCAAGCTGCCGGACAAAGACATTGCCGCGATGCAGAAGGCGATCGTCAACAAAGGCTTTGTCACGCGCTGGAGAAATCTGGAAGACGATGCCAAGGACTTCGCCAAGCGGCTGGCGGCGAAAGACCTGGCGCAGCCTTCAGCGACATGGAAGTTCCTGATGACGAACCGGCCGGACGCGCTGCTGTTCAACGCGATCACCTCGCGGCCGGCGGCGGTGGAGCAGAAGATCAAAAACTTCCTGACCAAGTGGCCGCAGGTGCGGCAGAAGCTGCCGTTTGCGGAGATGGCGGAGATGCGCATCACGCCGGAGCATCCGGAGTGGAAGAAGATCCAGGATGAAGCCTTTCTGCTGCTGCTGGATGGCAAGCTGCGCTCGCATAACGAGATCGTGAAATTCCTGGAGCCGTATTCACCGCCCGAGCCGCCTCCGCCGCCACCACCTGTGCGCCGCGGGCGAGCGAAGAAAGAGGCCGCTCAGCCGGGCGCGCCGGGCGAACAAGCTCCCAAGAAACGCGGGCGCAAGCCGAAGAATGCTGTGGCCGCGGCGGCAGCGGCAGCGGCTCCAGCCCCTGCGGCTGAGCCGGCAAAACCCGCGCCGGCGGCGGCTGCTCCAGTCAAGCAAGCTGCGCCTGTGGCGAAGCAGAAACCTGCGCCGCCCGCGAAGAAGGCGGCTGCGAAGTCGAAACCGGCAAAGAAGGCTGCTGCGCCGAAGAAAGCGGCGGCGAAAAAGCCGGTTAAGAAGGCTCCTGCCAAAAAGAAGAAATAACTTTTGCAGGGGCTAAAGCCCTCATCTTTCTTGCCGCGGAACGGCACGACTTAAAGTCGTGCCCTGACACTTGTCTCTGCGTGGGCACATTGATTCAACGTGGACACATTGTATTCAGCCCAAGCTAACGCCAGCTGCTAGAACCCAGGAGTTCTTCCATGAAAACCAACGCGGTGCGGCTGCTCGAGAGCATGGGCCTTGCCTATGAACTGCGCGAGTACGAGGTCGACCCTGAAGATCTCGCGGCGGAAACTGTTGCGGCCAAGATCGGGATGCCGCCGGAACAGGTGTTCAAGACGCTGCTCTGCCGGTTCACGCGCAACGAACGCGCGCAAATCGGGGCCGGCCTGGCGCGTGGCGACCGGAACGGTTTGTGTTTCGCCGTCATCCCAGGAAATTGCGAGCTGGACCTGAAGGAGCTCGCGGCAGCTGCGGGCGATCGCAAGACGGAACTGGTTCCGGTAAAGGAGCTGCAGTCGCTCACGGGATACATCCGCGGGGGCGTGACCGTGCTGGGTGCGAAGAAGGCGTTTCCGGTTTTTGCCGACGAGACCATCGAGATGTGGGACAAGATCTCGGTTTCGGCCGGGGTGCGGGGAACGCAGATCATCCTGGCGCCGCAGGACTACATCCGGGCGACCGAGGCGGTGCTGGCGGACATCGCGCGGGGGAAAAGCTAGCCACGAAGAACCGGGTCATCGGGGCATCGGAACATCGGAACATCGGATAACCGGGAGCAGAACCGAAGCCATGCCCAAGGCTAAGAGCCAAAGGTTAAGAGCGAAGAGCTATCTTTCGCAAATTAGTCATTCTAATCCGCATTTAATCGCTCTATAAGGTAGAAACCCTATATACTTAGCTGGTTGCTAGCCCACCCCCAAACCGGGCCGCGGATGAAAATCCGCGGTTCCGAGGAGCTGCCATGGCCGGAGAACTGAACGAGAACGTCTGGATCACCCTGATGCACGAGATGCAAAGCTTCGTGCGCCACAACTTGGAACAGCCGCAAGTCATGTCCGAGCTGCGCAACTGGATGGGCCCGCAGCCGCTGCGCAAAGGCCCGCAGCGCTACGACAACAAGCCGGACATCGTGCGCGCGTTTGAGCTGCTGGCGCCCGGGCTGCTGGTGGACTTTCTCGAGGCCAACAAAGAGATCCTGAACAAATACGCTCTGCGCATCTGGGCGGCCGAACGCGAGGGCCTGTTCGACTCCAGGCCTAGCGCCGTGCCGACGGCCAAGGTAGGGTAAGTGGCAAGGGATGTCCGGTAGGACATTGGCCTAAAAAAGCAAAATAAAGTTGTCCCCAGAAGCTGGTTTTCCGGCACTTATTAGTAGGGGGCAAAATATCAGCCCGCGCCGCCGAAAGAGCGGGCAGGCCGAACAGTGTAGTCAAGCGGCGCAAATCCCTGGCCGAGCCCTCTAACCAACCAAAATCTAAATGACTTAGAAGCCACTCAACGGGTGGCTTTTTTATTTCCGCCCATTCACACGCAAAAACGGCGCGTGAACGGGGCCCACATGCGAGGTCAACGTGTCAAAAGACGAGATTATTGCTGCGATCAGGAAGTGCGCCAAGGAACTCGGGCGGTGCCCGAGTCTGGGCGAGATATTGAAACATGAGCGTGTGAGCCGCCGGCAGGTGCGGCGGGCGTTCGGCAATTACGCCATGGCGGTGCGGGCGAGCGGGATGGAGCCGCCGCGGGGCGCGCCGGTCGCGCTGGAAGCCCTGTTCCAGGATTGGGCAGGCGTGGTCAGGAAGCTCAAGAAGCTGCCGACCATATTTGAATATGAGCGCGAGAGCGTGTACAGCGCAAAGCCGCTGATCAGCCGGTTCAAGGGGTGGCGAGGCGTGGCGCCGATGATGCTGGCTTACCTGGAGCGGGAGGGCCTGGAGGGGGAATGGCAGGACGTGGCAGAGGCCATCCGGGCGGACCGGCGGGCGAGCTCGCCCATGGGGACAAGTTTCGGGCCGGGCTTCAGTGCGGCTGAGGCGGCGCGCGGCACGGGCAGGATTTTGAAAGACCGGCCGACCTTTGGGCCGCCGATGACGCAGTCAGGGATGCTGTGCGGGCCGGAGAACGAGAATGGCGTGCTGGTGCTGTTCGGCATGTGGGCGTGGCGGCTGGGGTTTGCCATCAAGAAGGTGCAGACGGCGTTTCCGGACATCATCGCGTTGCGCAAGATCGACGAGCAGACGTGGCAGGAGGTGCGGATTGAGGCGGAGCAGGAGAGCCGAAACTTTGTGAAACACGGCCATTCGCCGAGCGGAGCCGACCTGCTGGTGTGCTGGATCCACAATTGGCCGGAGTGCCCGATCGAGGTGATTGAGTTGAGCAAGGTGGAGGGGTGAGGGGGGATCGTCAGCGCTAAAAGCGCCGAAGTCTAAAGCTCGTTGACGCACGGATTTGTCCATGCGTTTACGTCAATCAATAGGATCGCCAGCCCGCAGAGGCGGATTTCTTTTTCCGTCGGCGTTTGGCTCGACTGATGAATTCGGGAATGATGCCCCAGGCAATCGTTCCATCCATCCGCCCAATGGGAAGAAGGTTGAATACAGCCATCACAAGACTGTATCCCCCCAAAATCGCCAGCACGGCATTCAGCGGCTCGAAGCGCGAGTATCCGAAGATCGCCACCAATAACAAAAGAGGGACGGCAACAATCAACTGGGCTATGACCCCGCCCCAGGCGATGACACAGTGGTCGAATCGCGACCAGGGCGGAGAAAAACAACAGAGTCCGTGGATGGGATAAAGATAGATTGCCGTCACACCGCAACCTTTCTTCTGCGCTGCAATCATGTGTCCGGATTCGTGCAGCAGGATAAGTGCCAACCAGGATGCTCCGCCCGCGAGCGTTACCCAGGGCCGGTGCATAGCGAAGTAGATCATGATTCCCGCGAGAAGGAATACGGTCCAGTGAACAAAAACATCAACGTCTCTTATGCGAACAATTCGGGTAAGTTTGTCGAGCCGTATCGGGTTGGGAAATTGGATGAGGCGCGGCATGCCGGCTAGATAGTAGCGCATTTGCGAATATCTTCAATACATCACGAAGGTCCAACCGCAATGGTCTGTCGTTTTTGTGTCGCGCCTACGGTGCTCGGCCTTTTCTGCAACCTACCCAGCGCTCACGCGCTGGGCTAACTTCTCGGCGCGCCTCCGGCGCTGCTGTACGATTCGCAGGCGAGGGCGCCTGCGGTCCACGCTCTTTGAGTGCCATCAAGAGGCACAGGCAGGAGTGCCTGTGCCACAGGACCTAACTTCGCGACGATGCAGCGAGCCCGGCTTCCACCCCATCGCGCAAAGATCGCGCGCTGGGGACCCCGGCTTGCGCGGCGAGCTGCCTGACACAGGAGCAGAAGAAAGCTTCGCTCGGAAGAGGGTGGCAAGCGGTTGGGAGCGAAGCGACAGAAGAAGCGGAACCTTCGCCATCCCCGCGGGTTCTAACCCATATTTAATCCTGTTTAACCAATGTGTTCACCTGTTTGACGTGAGCAGCCGCAGGTGTTACGGTCAAGAGTTAACTGACAGAGGCGGTTGACTTTACGATGATGAATCCATTCCCCCTTCTCAACGTCCTCAACGTGGGCAAAAGTCTTGGCGCGGTCAAAAATCTGAGCGCCATCAATCTGGGTCTGGTCAAAAATCTGGGCGCCGTTAAGCTGGTTGGAATAAAGCTGGGCGCAATCAAGAATTCAATTTCAATCATGGCGGTGGTCAAGCATTCCTTGACTGTGGGTGCATTTGCCGTCGGCGGAGAGATCATCAACCTGATTCGCAACACTGGCATTGTGGCGCAGGTGGTGCTGGTGATCCTGCTGATTTTCAGCGTTCTTTCGTGGTCGATCATCCTGACCAAGTGGGCGTCCATCAAGCGGGCGCGCGCGCAGAGCGGGCGGTTCCTGCGCGCGTTCCGCAAGGCACAGCGCTTGCAGGACGTGGCCGCGGTGGCCGAGCAGTTCAAGCCCAGCCCGCTGGTGGCGGTGTTTGAGAACGCTTACGACGAGTATCGGCGGCAGGGCGAGGGGAACATCACGGCGGTGCAGAGGGCGGCGCAGATCGCGTCGTCAGAAGAGCTGACGCGGCTGGAGCGCAAGCTGCCGTGGCTGGCGACCACGGGCGCGGTGGCGCCGTTTGTGGGACTGTTTGGCACGGTGTGGGGGATCATTGACGCGTTCAACGGGCTGGGCGAGTCGGGTGCAGCGACGCTGCGGGCAGTGGCGCCGGGAATTTCCGAGGCGCTGATCACGACGGCGGCCGGATTGTTCGCCGCGATCCCGGCGGTGATCGCCTACAACCAGTTCACGCACCGGATGCGCGAATTTGGCGCCCGCATGGACGACTTCACCATGGAGATGCTGAACTTCATCGAGCGGACCATGGGCGTGACGACGGGAGTGCGGTGATGTTTGCTTTTCCTCAGGGGCTAAAGCCCCAAATCGCAAAGCCGGCTTTCGCGGCCCTAAAGGGCCGCTCTTCCACGCTGCGTGGTGAGCGTTTGAGCGATCCCTGCTCTTCCACGCTGCGTGGGAAGAGCTTGAGTGTTCCCCGCTCTTCCACGCTTCGGGGTGACAGTTTGAGCCGAAGCCAGCTGTACGACGGAGTTTGCTGATGGCGTTTACCACCAAGAGCGGGCGGACGGAGACGTCACTTTCGGAGATCAACGTCACGCCCTTTGTGGACGTGGTGCTGGTGCTGCTGATCATCTTTATGGTGACGGCGCCGGTGCTGCAGTCGGGGATCGAGGTTTCAGTTCCGAAGACCAAGGTGGTCAAGGAGATTTCCGAAGAGCGGCTGGTGATCACCATCAACAAGAGCCAGGAAGTTTTTTTGAACAACGACCGGGTGAACATCAACAATATTGGCGACGAACTGAAGAAGCGGTTCCGCGATCCGCGCGGACAGTCAGTGTACGTGCGGGCGGACGAGAATGTGGCCTTTGGTGCGTTTGCCACGGTGATGAGCGCGGTGAAGTCGGCGGGGATCACTAATATAAGCATTGTGACCGAGCCGATCCAGCAGGGGAAGAAGTGATTTTGCCGCAGATGTGCGCAGATTTGCAGGGGCTAAAGCCTCCGAAAATCTTTTTTGCGCATTTACGCACTCGTTCCCTTCGCTCACCCATGCTTAAAAGCATGGGCTGGGCCGTGCTCTTCCACGCTGCGTGGGGGAGAGTCCGGAACGTTCAGCGGGTTGGACAGAGGATAAAGTGATCCTCGAGAAGCGAAAGACCAGCGGAGCAGATTCCTCAGCCTCACACGTAGCTTTGCGGAAGAGGGAAGAGGGTGGAATGTGCGGCTTCGGAGTGGCGAAGCTCCAGAGAGTACAGAAGGCCAATGGCTCAGGGCCAATGGCTAATTGCTAAGATGGCTGACGTTCGCGCCAATTTATTTTACGAGCGGGAAGAGTGGAAGAGGCCGCTGATGATCTCAGTGGGCTTCCATGGATTGCTGGTGCTGACGGTGTTTACCGTGGGCTTCCTGATGCAGCCGCGGGGGAACGTGAACTGGGGCGAGAACCAGGGAGAGGCGGTGACGGCCACGATGGTGAGCAGCGCTTCGATTCCGTTGCCGCATCCGGCGGAGCCGACGGAGAACATTGTCGCCAATGAAAACAAGGGCGTCACGCAGACCGTGCCGCAGCCCAAAGAGGTGGAGACCGAAGACGGCATCACCATCAAAGGGAAGCCTCCCAAGAAGACGATTGACAAGCCGGTGACGCCGACGCACACGCCGCCGCGGCCGGTGGCCACGCCGGTGGAGACCGCAGTGCCTTACGGTGAAGGCGGTCCGGTGAGCGGGCCGTATGGGAATTTCACGACCACCAGCACCAAGGGCGGGTTCAGCTTCCAGAATGCCGATTTCGGCTCGCGCTTCAGCTGGTACGTGCAGAACGTGAACCGCGTGGTCTCCAACAACTGGTATCAGGTGGAAGTGGACCAGCGGGTCACGAACGCGAAACGCGTCTACATCACATTTGATATCGACCGCAGCGGGCACCCCAGCAACATAAGATTTGAGCAGCACAGTGATGTGCCTACGCTCGACGATTCTGCGATGCGTGCGCTGCACAGAATTGACACGTTTGGGCCGCTGCCGGGTGAATATCGGGGCGACAGGGTTTCGGTAGAGTTCTGGTTCGACTATCACAGGTAAAGGCGAATTCATGTCGAGAAAAAAGCAACTGGCAATCCGGCTCGCAATCATTCTGCTGCTGCCGGCGATGCACGCTCTGGCCCAGGACTGGATACGGACAGGCACCAACCGCGGGGCGGTGATCCGGCTGGCGGACGCGGACTTCAAGGGCGCGACCGGCGATGCGCAGACCGGGCCGCTCAACACGGTGTTCAACCAGACGCTGTGGAACGATCTGGACAATGCCGGGATATTCGAGATGGTGGCCAAGAGCTTTTATCCGCTGCAGGTGCCGGGCACGCCGGGCGAGATGAAGCTGGAGGTCTGGGCCAACGCTCCGGTGAACGCCGCCATGGTGACGTTCGGCAACCTGGGAGTGAGCGGAGGCAAGGTCGATGTGCAGGGCTGGCTGTATGACGCGAAGAACGCGCAGTTCCCGCAGGTCCTGGGCAAGCAGTACAGAGAAGATGCCACACCGGACAACGCGCGGCTGATTGCGCACCGCTTTGCCGATGAGATTATCTTCCGGCTGGGCGGCGGGATCCAGGGGATCGCCGAGAGCAAGATTTATTTTGTCAGCACGCGGACGGGGAACAAGGAAATATGGTCGATGGATTATGACGGGGCGAACCAGCAGCAGGTGAGCAAGCTGGGGTCGATTGCGCTTTCGCCCAAGGTGAATCCGGAGGGGACGCGGGTGGCGTTCAGCGGGCTGACGCGGGATTCGTGGCAGATCATGCTGTATTCGACGGAACTGGGGCGCACAGTGGCGTTTCCGCGCTATGCAGGAGATAATTTCTCGCCGGCATGGAGCTCGGATGGAACGAAGATCGCGTTTTCTTCGTCGATGCACAGCGGGCTGTCGGAGATTTTTGTTGCGGACGCGTCAGGCGCGAACGCGCGCCGGCTGAGTACCGGCAAAGGCGACGTTTCGCCGGTGTTCAATCCAAAGACCAACGCCCAGATAGCCTGGGTGAGCGGGCGAAATGGGCTGCCCCAGATCTTCGTCATGGACGCGGACGGTAGTAACGTGCAACAGATCACCACGGAAGGGTATGCTGTGTCACCATCGTGGTCGCCGAACGGATTGCTGCTGGCGTTTTCCTGGGTCCGCCACTATGGGCCCGGCGTGCTCGGCGGACAGGATATTTATCTGATGGATATCGCATCACGACAGATCGTACAATTAACCCACGATTCCGGGCGCAATGACTTTCCGTCCTGGTCGCCGGATGGGCGGCACATAGTGTTTCAGTCCAACCGCAGCGGGACTGAGCAGATCTGGAGCACGCTGGCCGACGGCACGCATCAGCAGCAGCTTACGCGCCAGGGACGGAACAGCCAGCCCAACTGGAGCTTTAAATAGGGTCATCTGTAACTTGCACGTATATGCGTTCATTTTGGAGGACATGAGGTGAAATACCGCACGAGAAACTGGAGTTTAATCCTGGGGGCGCTGGTCATCTTAATGCTGGTCAGCGGTTGCAAAAAGAAGGAAACCCCCGTACCGCCGACGCCCCCTGCCAAGGCGCCGACAGCCACGCTTTCGGCCGATCCAACCTCAATCCAGCGCGGCCAATCATCGACGCTGAGTTGGAACACCACAGACGCGACCGACGTAACCCTCGACGGGAACAAAGTCGATCCCAGCGGCTCGCAATCCGTTTCCCCGACTCAAACAACGACCTACCATCTGGTCGCCAAGGGAGCGGGCGGAACACAGGAAGCCACGGCGCAGGTTACGGTAGCCGCGCCTCCGACTCCGACGCCCACGCCGGTTCCTACGCCGACGCCAATCACTGACGAGCAGCTCTTCGCCCAGTCCGTCAGAGACATCTTCTTTGACTATGACAGTGCCAATCTCCGTCCGGACTCGCAGCAGGCGCTGGCCCAGGCCGCCCAGGTAATCAAGCAGAAGGGCTGGAAGGTGCAGATTGAGGGCAACTGTGACGAGCGTGGGTCCACCGAGTACAACCTCGCTCTCGGTGAGCGCCGCGCCGACGCCGCCAAACAGGCTCTGCTCCAGGGCGGCGTGCCCGCGGACGCGCTGAAGACCATCTCCTATGGCAAGGAGAAGCCACAGTGCACTGAATCCAACGAGGATTGCTGGCAGAAAAACCGCCGCGATCACTTCTCGCTCTTGCACTAGATTGATCACTTAACGCCGGACGGTGCTTCCAGCCCGTCCGGCTTAACAACCTGGGTTCCTGCCCCGAACGTGGTTTCCGAAGTTCCATTTTCTGGTGCAAACTGAGGGAAGCGCCCCATCGTCCCGAAGAAAATTTCTCCGGAATCGGCAGCTATTCTGCATCTAAAGAGTTAAATGTTTATGAAGAAACAGAGCCTCACCCTATTGTTCGCCGTGCTGCTTTTTGTCGTGTGCGCCGCTCCCGGCGCTCACGCGCAAAACACCAAGTCGCAGCTCATCCAGATCCAGACCCAGCTCCAGATCATGCAGGACAACATGTCCCGCATGCAGCAGTCGTTTGACGAGCGCATGGGCGTGATGAAGGACCTGCTCACGCAACAGATCGATAACGTGAACAAAATGGGCGTGACCGTCCAGAATCTGCAAAAGACGCTGGGACAGCAAAGCACCGACGCCGGCACCAAGGTCGACCAGGTTTCCGGCCAGGTACAGTCATTGCAGGATGCGGTGGACGAACTGAAAGCGCGGCTGGCCAAGGTGAGCAAGCAGCTCGATGACATCCAGGCAGCGCAGCAGAACGTACCTTCGCAGCCAGCAGGCGGCGGACAGCCCGGAGGCCCGGCCGCAAGCAACGCGCCGCAGGCCCCGCCCGCTGACCAGCTCTACAACGACGCACTGCGTGACTACAACGCCGGCAAAAACGACCTCGCTTCCCAGGAGTTCACTCAGTACCTGCAGGTTTACGGCAACACTGATATGGCGGGCAACGCGCAGTTTTACCTCGGCGAAATTGCCTATCGGCAGAGCAATTTCAACGGTGCGGTACAGGCCTACAACAAAGTGCTCGATCAATATCCGGGCGGAAACAAGAGTGCTGCGGCGCAGCTGAAGAAGGGTTATGCGCTGCTCGAACTCGGCCAGCGCGATGCCGGCATCCAGGAGCTGCGCAGCCTGGTCAACCGTTATCCCAAAAGCCCTGAGGCCCTGCAGGCCCGTGATCGACTGCAAAAGCTGGGGGCCGCCGGCGCGGCCTCCAAGAAACCCGCCCGCCCGTCACCCAGCCACCGGTAAGTCGTCTCTTCTCTCAAAGCACTCTTACTGGAGGCTTGTGAGTTGGGCAAGGTACCACTTGCCGTTCTTGCGTATAAATACCTTCACCCCTCTCCCTTTCATTTCTGCAATCTTTCCATTCTGGGTCCGAATGCGCGTACGCAACTCAATAATTACCACGGCCGTGTCACCGTAGATGCGAACATCCACTTTTTCTGGCGTCATCGAAATCATGTCCGTCTTCGAAGTGCGGAATTCCTTCAGTACTTCATCCTTGGTCTGTGACCTTTCTGCCTGCATGCGAACGTAGTCATCCGTAAGATGGCGGGCGTAGTCATCCCATTGCCCGTGCACGATCAGGGAACAAAGCTCTATTTCCAGCTCTTTTATCGTCTCGATTTCTGACGCAGGATTGTCCGCCCGAACACCCGAGGTCTGCGGCAGCACTGATGTGGAGTTGACAAGAACAAACAGGACGGCCGGCACTACGCGTATCCACCACCGCTGGAGCTTCATCGGTTTTTCCCCCTGAAAGTGCTCGATGTTATGGAGACTCACCGCGCGTTGTCAATTACTGCGATTAGTGGGTAGTGGTGCAATTTTGAAAACCAAATGATCGTCATCCCGAATCCCCGTCATTACCGATTAGTACCACACGTTGCTGCCGGCCGCCGCATTTCGCCGTTGATTTTCACCAATAAAACGCGCTCGCGTTGTTGCTCGTGCGATTGCAGCGGTCCCGGGCCTTATCGTCAGCTCTTGGTCTCTCTCACCTTCAAGTCCAGGCCGAGTTTGCGCAGGCAGTAGCGGATCTCCTGCGCCACTTCGGTGATGCGCATTCCGTCCTGCACCATCAGTTTGCATGAGATTGCGGTGCGGTTCTGCGTTCCCGGTCCAAGGTCGTAATTCACGCGGCAGTACTGGCACTCTTCGTTCCAGCAGAAACGCCCATAAGAGACTTCTTCCGGAGAGAGAAACTGCAGGGCGCGCAGCAGCATGTTGCCGGCGGGAACCTCAAATTCCTTTCCGCCCAGCGTGATCTTTACCAGCTTGTCATACGGACGATACAGCGGCCCCGGGTTGGACATGCTTCGATTCTAAATGAAAGAAAGCGGCCGCCAATTTCCCGTCACGCCCGGCCGTGTGAAAGGGCTGACTGGATATTGACTGGCGGCCGCTTCCTTGCATCGCTTTCGCCCGCAGTGATTGAGGTCCTGTCCCGTGGACCTCAACTCCCCACGCTTTTTGCCAACAGCTCAGATGAAGAATCAGAGCGGTTATGTATGAGAGTAAAAACCCATGGAGAAGGAAAAGTTGCGGCTGCGAGATTACAGCTTCTCTCCCATTGCGACCTGACCGGGCAAGAGGCGGCGATGGGCGCAATAGGCGGCATGGCGCGGGTGGGCGCCATCCAATCATCGATGAAACAGCCCACAGATCAGCGCGAGCGCAATGAGGACAAGAAGAAGCCGGAAGAAAACCCTTCTCGTGGTATCGATCCTGAGTCACAAGAGGAGGAGATGGAGGTCGCGGACCAGGATCCGGGGTCCCCGACGCGCGCGTTCTTTGCGCGTGGCGGGGTGGAGGACCCGGGCGAGCGGCAGAAGGAAAACCAGAACCAGAAAAAAGATGACGATCTGGCGGCCTGAGCGGCTTGCCAACTGTAGGGCTCGAGAAGTTGCGGTGTGCCCCAGGCCTGGCTACCGCTTGCGTGATGCGGTTGCTTTGGCCGGCGGCAGCGCTCGTTCCAGCGCTCGGCCCTCCCTCAGCTTCCCCAGCGCGATGTAAACCGCATTTGTTCCGTGAACTTCGTACATTTCCGCCAGCGTCACATGGTCCTGGCGGCTCAGCGTGTAACCGTGGTGCAGCTTGACCAGGACTTCGTGCTCGGCGTCGTTCCACTTCGCGCGTTGAGGGCTCATGCGAACTCCAGAAATTGAGGGCGCTGACCGCCCTCTTAAATTACCAGATTAGTACTGAATCTACTGATTTACCCCAAGCTATCGCAGTTCTTCCATGATTTCGTCCAGCACCTGGCGCGGCGGACGGGTCAGCTCCTGGGGCAAGCCGGCCAGCGACCCCTCGGTCATGTTGAGTTGCTCGATGAAGGTCGGCGCATCCGGATTCACGTAAAAGACGCCCGTCAGCATCTCGCCTTTCTCGTGCGATTCGGCCAGGACGCGCAGCGCCTCGACTTTGTTGGTGGCGTCGTAATCGCGGTCGAGCTTCCTGAGTTGCAGGCGCGATCCGTCATGCATGCGCACGCTCGCGGTCGAGCCTTCTGCGTAATCCACGTCGATGTTTTCGAAGCTGGCGATAAAGTTTACGTCCTGCACCGGCTCGTCGTGGTCTTTGGAATACTTGTAGGACTTGGTCGAGCCCTCGTGGTCGTTGAAGGTCACACAGGGCGAGATCACATCGATCATGACCGTGCCGCGATGCGCGATGGCAGCCTTCAGCAGCGTGTGCAGCTGTTTCTTGTCCCCGGAGAACGAGCGCGCGACAAAAGTTGCGCCCAGCTGGATCGCCAGCGCGCAGGTGTCGATCGGCGGCAGATCGTTGATCACGCCGGTTTTGAGCTTTGACCCTACGTCCGCCGTGGCCGAAAACTGGCCCTTGGTCAGGCCGTACACGCCGTTATCTTCAATGATGTAGATGAGCGGCAGATTGCGC
>DASTJB010000113.1:0-16882 GCA_035717005.1 Candidatus Angelobacter sp. | reverse complement strand
CTTGCCCAGTTCCTCGGTTGCGGCGCGGATCTGCTCAAAGAGCCCGACGAACTTTTTTTCGTCCAGGTCGCGCAGCTCCAGACCGAGAACGACTTTGCCGGGAATCACGTTGTAAGCGCCGGGCTCGACCTTGATCCAGCCGACGGTGCCCACCTGCCGGCCGGGAACGCCCGTCACGATCTGATTCACTTTCTCGATGAAGCGGGCGGCGGAGAGCAGCGCGTCATGGCGCTGGTCCATGGGCGTGGTGCCGGCGTGGTTGGCAAAGCCTTCGATGGTGACATCCGAGTGCAGAATACCGACGATGCCTTCTACTACGCCGATATCGATCTTCTCACGCTCCAGTGTGCCGCCCTGCTCGATGTGGAGCTCAAAGTATCCGGCGATGCTGCCCGGCTGTCGCCGCGCCGAGGCAAGCTTCTCCGGATCACCGCCGATCAGGCGCGTGCCTTCGCGAATGGTCTTGCCGCTGTTGGAAACCAGATTCAAGTGCTTCTCATCCAGCCCTTCGCCCAGCGCCTGGCTGCCGATGGTCGCGCCTTCTTCGTTTTGAAAGATGATGACCTCGAGCGGATGGCGCAGCGTGATCTGCTTTTCTTTCAGCGTCTGCGCGACTTCAATCGCCGAGAGCGAGCCCACGTCGCCGTCGTAGTTGCCGCCCATGGGTACGGAGTCAATGTGCGAGCCGATCAGAATCGGCTTGAGCGAGGGATCGCTGCCTGCGCGCGTGCCTACAATGTTTCCTGCGATATCAATGTGGACGTCGAGCCCCGCCGCTTTCATCAGGCCGATGGCGTACTGGCGCCCCTGAAGATCGGCCTCGGAGTAGGCAATGCGGCTGACGCCGCCCTGCGGATTGGCGCCGAATCGGGAAAGCTCTTTCAGGTGGTCATGGATGCGTTGACCGTTCACACGCACTGAGGGCGGCGACTGCGCCGCCGCGGCGAGGGACAGCAGTATGATGGAAAGACAAGCGCGCTTCATAGCGCAACAGTGTACGCCAGTGTGTTGACGTGATGGCCGGCGTCGATTACTTGCGATCGCTCCCCAGCGGCTTGCGCGCGAAATAGAACAGCGATCCGGCCAGAACGATAAACATCAATGCCGCGAGCCATTGCGCGTTGCCCAGCGCCGGGATGCGGCGGCTCAGCGACAAGAGGCCGTCCGGGAGCAAACCTTTAATCGCCAGATATTTCACGCCGATTCCAATCAGGCCGACAATCCCGCCGGCAGCGATCAGGCCGCTGGCATAGAGCGATCCGGGGCTGACGTCACTCTCTTCGGCGTGCTCGCCCGCTTTTTTGGCAGCACGTTCCACCAGCCAGCGCACCAGGCCGCCGCAGAAGATGGCCAACGTAGTCGAGATCGGAATATAGAACCCGACCGCGAATGAGAGCGAACGGATGCCCAGAATCTCGACGCCAATAACCAGAAACACTCCCAGCAGAATCAGCCCCCAGGGCAGCTTGTGCGTAAGGATGCCGTTGATTACCGTGGCCATCAGCCGAGCCTGCGGAGCCGCGGCGTTTCTGCTGCCGATGCCGTGCACCCACTGGACCTCAATCTTGCCCGATTGCGGATTGTAGAAGTAGCTTCCGTCGGGAACCACGGGCGAGTTCAACGCGTTCAGGATGGTCATGCCCTGAATGGCGACGTTCTGCCCGGTCGGCTTGCCGTCGGCCGTAGTGATGGGAACCTGTGCGCGATCCAGCTTGGAGTTGGTATCAACGCTCACGCCGGAGGGCAGGTTCTTGATGTCGAGGGCAATGCTGGCGCTCTGGAACTCTTCCAGTGTCTTATCCATGCCCTTGAGCGTGAAGCCAATGGCGAGCACCGAAACCGCTACGCCGATGATCAGCGCCAACTGCTGCTTGGCCGGGGTTGCGCCGACGAGAAAACCAGTCTTCAAGTCCTGCGAGGTGTTGCCTGCGTTCGCCGAGGCAATGCAGACCACGCCGCCAATGCTGATAGCCAGAGCAAAGAATGCAGGGGCCGTCCAGTGCATGACCAGGAACATGGCGCAGGTGGCCATGAGCGTGGCAATAGCCATGCCTGAAATCGGATTGGAAGAGGTGCCGATCAGACCCGTGATGCGGGAAGAGACCGTAACGAAGAGAAAGCCGAAGATGACCACGAGAAGCGCCGCCATCAAATTGCTGAAGACCGAGGTCTGCGCTCCGGGAACAGGAACGAAGGTGAGCATCGCCCACATGAGCACCATGAGCAAGCCGGCGCCGAGGAGGGCCCATTTCAGGCTCAGATCGCGGTCGGTTCGGCGCTGTCCGGCGGCACCGGCTGCGCCCTTGGCCAGATCTTTTGCGCCCGCGCGCAGGGCGGCAATGATCGTCGGCAAGGTCTTGAGCAAAGTGATGAGGCCGGCAGCAGCAACGGCGCCTGCGCCCATGGGTCGGATATAACGCGCCCAGAGAAGGTCAGGCGTCATATCGGCGATCGGAACGGTGCTGGGATAGATGGCGCCGGCGGCAAATTTGCCGAAGAACTTGATGCACGGCATCACCACCAGCCAGGCAAAGACCCCGCCCGCAAAGATTACGCCGGCAATGCGCGGGCCGATGATGTATCCCACGCCGAGATACTCGGAGGTGACGTCGGCTCGGATGGAGGAGCCGGGATACCAGCTGGGGTTATAGGTAGGTGTACCCGGCCATGCGGCAAAAAGGTTCCCGTTTGCAAACCACGTGTACACGCCGCCGAGCCCGAGCCCCGCAAAGACTCGGCTAGCGAAAGAACCGCCTTTGTCGCCGGCGATGAGCACATCAGCGCAGGCGGTGCCTTCAGGGTAGAGCAGGTTGGCGTGTTCTTTGACGATCAACTGCCGGCGCAACGGGATCATGAAGCAGACGCCCAGGCAGCCACCGATAAGCGCCAGCATGAAGATGCGGAACTGCTCCAGGGGAAATCCGAGGAAGATCAACGCGGGAAGGGTAAAAATGACGCCGCCGGCCACGGATTCGCCCGCAGATCCAGCGGTCTGCACGATGTTGTTTTCCAGAATGCTGGCCTTGCCCAGCGCGCGTAAGATGCTGATCGACAAAACGGCAATCGGGATGGAGGCGGCCACGGTCAGTCCGGCACGCAAGCCGACGTACACGGTTACGGCGCCGAAGAGAATACCAAAAAGTCCTCCGAACACGATGGCACGGAAGGTGAACTCCGGCCGTACCTCTTCCGCCGGGACGTAAGGTTGAAATTTCGGCTCCTCAACTTTCGCAGGTACGGACTCGGCCACGGTAGCCTCCCCTTTTTGAAGCTGCTGTTGAATCGAGGCACGTTAGCATAAGGCAAGGGTTGGATACAAATTGCGGCTCTCCGTGATCGGGACATCGGGCCATCGGTTCATCGGCGATCGATTTGCCGGCATTTCGTTGCTTCCCTCCAGCAACACAGCTATACTTAGCCCAGAGTACATCCTCTGAACCCCCGAGGAGGGTCGTCTTCAGTAGTAGTGTCCTAACCCGGGCCCACGATCAAGTACCGCGTGCCGTCAAGTCAGCCGCGGAAATCCTGTTTGCCGTCTTGTTCCCCTCCGACTGCCGCATCTGCCTGCAACCTCTAATAAAGATTTCAAACCTGCCGGTTTGCGAAGAGTGTCTGGCGAAAGTTGTTCCGCTGGATGGGGTGCTTTGCCGCATTTGCGGCGAGAAGCTCTTCAGCAGCTACGTCCAGACAGAGGACGGTCCTCTGTGCGGGTTGTGCCGCCGGATCGCGCCGCAATTCCGCCGCGCCGCAGCGTTCGGGTCATACGACGGCGAGCTGCGCGAGCTGGTTCATCTTTTCAAATACAACGCGGTGAAGCCGGCGGGACGGCTGCTGGCAACCTTGCTGCGTCGCACGATCGCCGAACTACAACTTCCGGCTGATCTGGTGTTAATACCGGTACCGCTGTGGCCGGGGAAGCGGCAGGCGCGCGGCTTCAACCAAGCTGAAGCGATTGCCCGGGCTTTTTGCAGTCTGCAGGCGTCCAGCAGCATCCAATTAGAGACATCTTCTCTGGTGCGGACGCGGGAAACGGCGTCGCAGACCGGGCTCACGCGGAAGCAGCGCCGCGCCAACGTGCGCGGGGCCTTCGCGGTGACAAAAGCGGAGAAGGTCCGCGGGCGCAGCATCCTGCTGATCGATGATGTCATGACCACCGGCACGACGGTGAATGAATGTGCGCGAGTGCTGCTGCGGGCAGGAGCCAAAGAGGTTTTTGTGGCCACGGTAGCGCGCGCCACCAGGGAAGTGGGAAGCGTCCAGATGAAAGCAGCGGGCGTCGGAGGTGTACAGGGCCATGCATGATCGGGACAGAAGGAACAAGCGCCACCACGGCGAGCAGCCGGCGGAGCCACCCAAGCCGCGCAAGAGCCTGCTGATGCAGACTCCGGTGCTGGTGCTGAACGCGTCCTACGAGCCCATTAACATCTGCGCGGCGCGGCGCGCGATTGTGCTGGTGCTCAAAGGGCTGGCCATGCCGGAAGAGGAGAACGGGCACTTCCTCCATGCTGCGCGTATTGCCATGCGTGTGCCTTCGGTGATCCGGCTGCTCGAGTACCGGCGCATTCCGCACCAGACCCGCGCCCTGTCGCGGAAAAACATCCTTCTGCGCGACCGTAATACCTGCCAGTACTGCGGCGTAGTGATGTCTTCCAGCGAGCTGACGCTGGACCACGTGGTGCCGCGCTCGCGCGGCGGCTCTTCGACCTGGGAGAACCTCGTTGCCTGTTGCCATCCCTGCAATCGCCGCAAAGGCAACCACCTGCTGGGCGAGACAGAGATGAAGCTGCTCAAGGAGCCGCGTCCATTCACGCTCCACACCAGCCGCCATATCATGCGCATGATCGGGCGGTCGGATATCAAGTGGAGAAAGTATCTGTTTTACTGAGACGGCCCGATCTCCCGATACCGCTTTGTCCCCCGCCTCTTCCGAATTTGGGAACCGAAATTCCGTCCGTGTAATTTTTCCTCTCTTCGGCGTCTGATAAATGCTTCAAAGTCCGCTGCTTACGTTGCATTCAGAGAGAACCTGTTGGCACCAAAACTGCATCCAACCGAAGGTGCCTGCCGGATTCGTCTGCTTTTTAGACAGAAATTCTTTTGATAACCAGAAGACCTTTTTTCGCGTGTAGTGGCGCGAGGGCCGAACTTTTTTTACGGAGAGGGAATGGCAGAAACGGTTTTGGAGCAGATTCTTGCAGACCTGCGGTCTAACGCGGAGAAACACTATCCCAGGCGCGACGAGCTGAAAAGTCTGCGTGTGGTGGGCCACACGCCCAAGAACGACCACTTTATCTATGACGCAGCAGCCGAGTTCGGCGACGGATGTGAGCGTCTGGCCATCAAGATCTATCGTTCCGGCAAGTGCGGCGGCAACGCCAAAGGCGTGGCCCGCCAGGAAAATGCCAACCTTCAATACGTGAACCAGACCGTCCTGGCGAAGAAGAAGCTGGACGGGATTCCCCGTCTTCTGGGCGACTACAGCGAGTTTGGCGCCGTGGTCACGGACAAGATCCCGGGCCTTCCGGTGCAGTCGATCATCATGAAGGCGGCCCTGTTGCCCGGCTTTGCCGACAACGGCAGCATCGCGCTGGTGGCGCAGCGCGCCGGAGAGTGGCTGCGCGCCTTTCACAAAGCTACGGCTGACGCTCCCGAACCGTTCGACAGCACCGCCTTGATCGCCAGCCTGGAGAAGCTCTGCCAGAGCTGCCAGCATGAAGGACTGGATGGCGACTCGATCCGGCTGATCCTGAACGGAGCGCGCAGCGCCCTGGCCCGGACGAAGAAGACGCTGCCCAGTTCAGCCGTGGTCTGCGATTTCACCCCGCTGAACGTGATCGTCACCGAGAATGGCGTTGGCTTCTGCGATTTTGCGCGCATGAAGCGCCGCGGCAACTCGTTTGAGGACCTTGCGACATTCCTGGCTTCAGTGGAGGCGCTGGAAAAGTATCCGTTCTGCAATCGCCGGATCACCGGCCAGATCCAGGAGAACTTCCTGAACGCCTACAACATCAGCCAGGCAGATGCGCCGGTGCTGCGCGTCTTCAAGATGAAGGCGCTGCTGGGCATGTTTGCCCAGGGGCGCACGGTGAAGGAGAGCGCGCTGCGCAAGAAAGTAATGTGGGCCAACGTGATGAAGAAATTTATCCACCAGGCGGCGCAAAGGTCGATGTCACCGGGAACGCCGGTCGCAGCGTAATTGAACAGCACACTTGAGCAGAGAGCCATCCGCGAGGGTGGCTTTTCTTATTTTTTACCGGTCCTCCACCACCACAGCCGGCCGGCGATTGAGCGGGGCAGGCAGTGGCCGGTCTGGCGCGCGATCATCACGAGCTGTCCGCGGTGGTGTGCCTCATGGGCAATGTAGTAGGTCACCACGTGGCCGAGATCGAGCGAGAGGTTGCGCCAGACGTAGCCTTTCGACGACGGAAGCTCGCCCGAGCCAAAGCCAAGCTTGAAGAGCGCTTCCATGGCCGCGCTGCTCTGCTTCAAAGCGGCGACGAGCTGCCTGGGAGTTACGCGCTTGTGATCGACGCCTGCCGGCGCCTTGATGCCGTGCTCGCGCCCGAGCGTCTTGAGCCACATGCAGCGGGCGTTGTGAAGGTGGGCAGCGATGGCGCGGACGGTGCGTCCCGGCGCCCCGGGAGGAGCGAGGTCCCAGAGCTTAGGTGGAAGACTCCGAATGAGTTCCGTAGTCACGCGGTTGTTGGTCCGCCAGGCGGCGATAAGGCTTGCGCGAAGATCGGGGTGCGAGGGCATTTTTTAGCGCAGGCAGAGGCGCCTGCGGTCCACAGTCTAAATTTATTTGCGCAGGGCGCCTGCGATCCACAATCTTTCGTTGAGAATAGCTACTGCGCCAATCCTATCTGTTTCATAAAGTCCTGATTGTCCCAGAACAACCATTCATGATCCATGGTCTTGCCCTTCCAGTGGCCGATGGTGACCATGCTGATGGCAAAATGCTTGCCTGTGGGGGGTATCGATTTTCCGTCCGGCGCCGGCATGGGTTTGGTAAAGGTACCGGCCATCACTCCGCTGACAGCGGTCCAGGTTCCGGAACCAAAACGTATGGGATGGACCTTGATTTTGAGGTCGGGAGCGAAAACGAACAGCGCCTTTAGGTCTTCAATGTGCTTCGGGATTCCCTTGGTCTCATGACCGTCGGGCCACGTCACCACGATATCTTCAGCATGGCTCTCCTTCAGGCGGTCCCATTTCTGATTGCTGAAGACCTCGAAGTCGAGAGTGTCGAAGGTTTTGAGATTTTTCTCCACGGAAGGAGCCTGGCGCTCGTGCGGAGGCGGTGGAGTTGGCGGATTTTCAATCTGAGATTGCGCGACGACTAGCAAGGCTACGCCGGCCATGAAGCCGGCGGAGAGGAGAATGCGGGCAATTCCATGGATGGACATGGCGAATACCTCCTGTCCTGCATGATCAGTGCGAGCGTGGTTTCGAATTGCGGACTTTGGATTTCTTCTTCTTCGGGAATTTGAACTCAAATTCCGCCATGCGCACTTTTCTGCCGGTGAATTTTACGCCTTCCATTTCCAAACGAAAGCGCTGGTCAAGGGCGTGCTCACCGGGTGTGGCGATCCTTCCTCCCGCGGCCACGATCCGGTGCCACGGCAAGCCGTGCGACTGCCGGAGAACGCGGACTACCAGGCGTGCGCCACGAGGAAGGCCGGCGGCGCAGGCGATGGCGCCATAGGTTGAGACTCTGCCCCGGGGAACGGCCATGATCGCGGCTCGGATGTTGATCGCATTTTTTGCCGCAGCGCTGGGCCGGGATTTAGGGCTGGTTTTGACCATGGCACGATTGTAGCTTTATCGCCGTTGAAGAGACTCCGCTGCGACTGAATACCTGGGCGGTCGAAGCCGAATGGTTTATAAGCCCTTAACGCGGGTCTGACGCCCGGCTCCGCCCCCCGGCGGCTGGATAAAGCAGGGAAAGAGCCAATCCGCACTCACAAAATAACCTCATCAAGGAAAATCCAGGGGATTTGCAAGGGATTGCCGATTTCCAATTAATAAATTCTCATTAAGCGATCCGTCCCGCTGAAGAGCTTTCTTTCCGGGGAGAATCCCTGGTTGGGAAATCGCACCGTGCAGGTGTGTGATTTAGATCACTTGACGAGAAGCGGCCCAGGTTTTAGACTGCGTTCTGAATGATTTTGAAATTGAAATTCAATTTCATTTTCAAAATCAAGTATGTCGCTGACGCGATTATCCCCCGGAAATGGAGTAGTCAAACCGTGTTTCGCTCTCATAAATTGGCGGTTGCCATGCTTGGCCTGATGTGCCTGCTGGCCTGGAGCAGGCCGTTGCGCGCGCAGGAAACCTACTTTGTCACCTACACCCACCACATGGAAGAGCCCGGGAACCTGGAGTTCGCCACCAAATCAGTGAGCGGATTTCCCCGGGCGGGGAACGCGTTCTGGGGAAACGCGGTCGAACTCGAGTACGGCGTGAAAGCGTGGTGGAGCTCAGAGCTGTATCTCGACTCGCAGAGCACGGCGAACGAGAGCAGCCTGTTCACCGGCTTCCGCCTGGAGAACCGTTTCCGTCCGCTGCTGAGCGAGCACTGGATCAATCCCGTGCTGTATGCCGAATTCGAAGACATCAACAGCGCGGACAAGGCGCTGCTGGAGGTGGTGGGTCACGATGGCGTGGCGGACTTCCTGGGGCGCAATGACCGCAGCGAGAAGAAGCGTGAGGTCGAGCTGAAGCTGATCCTGGGCAGCAACTTCAAGGGCTGGAACGTCTCAGAGAATTTCATCGCGGAGAAGAACATTGCCGGCGAGCCCTGGGAATTTGGTTACGCCATCGGAGTGAGCCGGCCGCTTTCGCTGGCGGCAAGCCCCAACCCGTGCCGCTTCTGCCGCGAGAACTTCGCGCTCGGCGCAGAGCTTTACGGGGGGCTGGGCGACCGCTACAGCTTCGGCCTGCATGACACCTCGCATTATTTCGCGCCAACGGTGGCGTGGCGTTTGCCCAGCGGGCCGACGTTCCGCTTTTCTCCGGCCGCGGGACTCAACAGCAACAGCCACGGCTTTCTGATGCGCTTTGGCGTTTCGTATGAGATTGACCAGTTTGTTTCACGGCTCAGGGGGAAGAGATGATTTCGCGCAGCAAGGTTTGCATCGCAATGTTCGGGCTGCTGTTATCCGCCACGGTGCTCTTTGCGGCTGCTGCCGGCGACGGTGCCTGGAAATCCCGGGTGCCGGAGAAAGAGCGCGCGCGAGAGAACCCGTATGACACTCAGGCCAACGCCATCGCGGCCGGCGCGAAACTCTTCCGCCAGAACTGCTCGTCATGCCATGGGAGCGAAGCGACGGGCAAGGACAAAAAGCCTGACCTGCACACCGACCGCGTACGCACCGCAACGCCGGGCGAACTGGAATGGCTGCTCAAAAACGGCAGCATGAAGAATGGGATGCCCTCGTGGTCGCGCTTGCCGGAGCAGCAGAGGTGGCAAATTGTGAGCTACCTTAAAAGCTTGCAGTAAAAATTTTTTCACCACAGAGGACACAGAGGAGCACGGAGGTGTCAGTTTCGCAATGACTGACCTACTCTGTGTTCCTCTGTGACCTCTGTGGTAAGGGGTTTTCAGTTCCCGCTGGGGCGACGTTCGCGCTCGTAGGGTTTTTCCAGATAACGCCGGGCTTCGTCCAGTGCGCCCTGCGTGGGGTCGCCGGTCTGGATGGCCTGGCGATATTCGTTCACGGCGCGCTCGCGCTGGCCGGTGGCATCAAAGATCTTGCCCAGCATGATGTGGCTCCAGACCTCGGTCCACTTGGGATCGCCGTCACCGTTGAGCGACTCGCGGAACTCATTGGCCGCCGACTGATAGTTGCGCTGGAGAAAGAAAATATCGGCAATGCGATAGTGCGCGAGCGAGCTGTTCTTGTTGACTTCCAGGGCCTTGTTCAGCTCGGTGAGCGCGGCGGAGAGATTGCCCTGCGCGGTCAGTTCCTGGCCGCGGCGGATGGCAACGCGGACGCGCAGGTCAGGAGAATTCTTGAGCACCCAGTTGTTGGGATCGAGCACCAGGCGGCGCGGCTTGCCGAAGGTCTCGACTGAGAACGCCGAGTCGGTGCCGGTGACCTCGATGCGTTTCATCTCCGTCTGGCCGTCGGTGTCGACTTTCAGCTCGAGCGGCATGCGGAAGAGGTCGAGGTCCTGGGAGATTTCGCCCACCACGCGGAAGCCCTTCTTCACGCGGAAGACGGTGTACTTCATCTTGAATTCAGGCGCGCCGGTGCCGTCAACCCACTGGGAGAAGAAGGCAGTCAGCTTGTCGCCGTGGTATTTCTCCGCGATCCCCTGGAAGTCGGCCACAGTGGCGGACTTGCCGGCAAACTGCGTCATGAAGTCTCTTACGCTTTTATCGAAGGCGGCATCGCCGATGACCCAGCGCAGCATGTGGAAGATCATGCCGCCCTTGTCGGTCACGAGCGACTGAAATTCGGGCGAGAAGGTGTCAAGCTTGCCGGCGCTGGAGAGCGGCGTAGTGTCATAGGCCAGAGCGCCCACGGCCATGTCGCGGGAAGCGTCCTCAAAGGCCTGCTGCCCCGCAGTCGACTGAACGTAGCGCATCTCGGAGTCGCGCGCGCCGCCGTCTACGAGCCACCAGTCGTCCTTGGTGGCAGGGCTCACGGTCGCGCCCCACCATTGATGGCCGATGGCGTCGGCCATCAGCCGGTAATTGGTCTTTTCGCTGATGTCACGTGTTGCCAGTGCAGCGACTTCAGGCGCCCACCACATGGGCACGGTGTCATCCGGCAGTTCAACCAGTTTCAGCGTCCCGCCGCCGGGCGCCGGACCGTAAAGGGAAGAGAAGTACTCGAGCTCCTTGCTGGCGGTTTCGGCGTAGGCGGGTGCGAACTGCTTCTTGCCGGCAGTGAAATAGACTTTCACCAGACCGATTGCGCTCTCCTGAAACGGCCCGGCAATGATGGTGCCGGGAAAGCTCGGTTTGGTCCAGCTAAATGAGGTGATGGCTTTGCCCGCCGCTCCCGGTTTGGGTGCGCCGGTGCTGCCGCTGCCGATCACCAGGAAAGCCGCCGGCGCGGTGATATTGATGTTCGCGGTAAAGCGGTCAATGCCGTAGTTGGTGACCGGGAACCAGCGGCCGGGATAGAGAAGATAAGCCACGTCGTCGCCGATATAAGCGAGCTTCAGGCCCTCCACCGGGCTGTCATCAGCGCTAGCCAGCGTGCCTTCGTAGTCGAAGGTCAGAGTCGTGCTGGAACCCTTGGCCAGCGTGGTGGGGAAGCTGATGCGAATGGCGCTTTCCTGGGTCACGCGCTCGGGCGTCAGCGGCTTGCCCTTTTCGTCGATGATCCTGGTGACGCGCAGGCCGTTGTTCAGCTCAAAGCTGGCGAAGTTGGTGTCGTCGGTGGCGGTGAACTTGACTTTGACCTTGGCGCTCAGGTGGTGCGTCCTGGGGGTGATCTCGGCGTCGATCGTGTAATCCTCGGCGCGGACACGGGAGCGCTCCGCGGCCAGCGCGGGCAGAGACAGGCAGAAGATCAGGGGGAAAATAAGAGCACGAAGGGACCGTCGTGCAGAAAGCATGCATCTCTCCAAAGCTGCTGAATGGCTGATAGGCTTAGATGTAAATTGTCCCAGAAAAGCTGCCTAAAGGCCAATGGGTGTCAGCGGATCCCCGCCAGTATCTCGCGTGCCGCGTGCGCTGCCGGCGGCTCGGCCTGATTCGGATGGTGGAGGCGCTGCTGCACCATTTTGAGGGCATCCTCCATCTGCGAACGCGCGCGGCCGTCGGGGATGATGGCCTCCAACTCGCGCACCACGTTTTTTGCCGTGAAGTCCCGCTGAATCAGCTCAGGCACGATCTTTTCTCCGGCGATCAGGTTGGGCATGGCGAAGGTCGAAAGCCTGACCAGCGGCCGGCCCAGAATCCACGTAAGCGGCGCCAGACGGTAGACGACGACGAACGGCGTGCCCGCGAGCGCGGCTTCGACCGTCGCAGTGCCGCTGGCGACCACTGCGGCGCGTGCGTGCATGAGCGTGGCGCGGGCGTCGCGGGTGAGGTGGATCAGAGAAGTTTCATCCGTTACCTCAGCGGCTAAAGCCGGAGTATCTTTCGGCCCTTTCCGCAGGCCTAAAGGCCTGCTCCACCCCGAAATGGCAAATTGCTCGCGCAGCCAATCCGCGCTCAAGGTGGAGGCCACCGGAAGCACAAACTGAAATTCGCCCTGCTTGCGCAATAGCTCCGCGGCGTCGACCATCGGCGGCAGGTTCAGCCGCACCTCCTTCTGCCGGCTGCCCGGAAGCAGGGCGATCCACTGCTTCTGCGGATCCAGGCCATGCTGCCGGGCAAACTCTTGGCGCGAAAGCTGCGGCGCGGGTTCATAGGCCAGCGGGTGGCCGACGTAGCTGACCTCGACGCCATGGCGGCGGTAGAACTCCTGCTCGAAAGGGAAGATCACGATCATCTTCCGCACATACTTCCGAATCTGCTTCACGCGGCCGGTGCGCCAGGCCCAAATCTGCGGGCTGACGAAATAGAAGACCGGGATGCCCAGGCGGTGGAGTTCGCGCGCCAGCCGCAGGTTGAAATCAGGGAAGTCGATGAGGACGGCGGCGTCCGGTTTGCGTCGCGCGGCTTCGGCCACCAGGCGCTTGAAGCGCCGGCGGATGTCGGGCAGATGGCGCACGACCTCGACCAGCCCGACCACGGCGACGTCTTTGGCGTCGATCAGCAGCTCGCAGCCGCGGGAGCGCATTTTTTCTCCACCCATGCCGAAGAAGGTCGAGTTCGGCGCTAGCTGGCCGAGCGCCCCGGCCAGCTGCGCGCCGTAGGTGTCGCCCGAGGCCTCGCCGGCGGAGAGGAGGAATTGCATGATTTTCAAGAGCCTACGCGAGGGCGCTCGGGAGCGCAACAACTCGGCTCCAGGCAACCCGCTGTTCCTTAACAGCTTCTAACATCCCCGAGGGACGTGTAGCTCGCGCGACTCCATCTCCCAACCAAGCTTTTGACTCCTTAGAATTACAGCCAAACCGCATTCAACAGATTTGGCCTAAAATTCCCGAACCAGTAGTATCGCAGTACGAATAAATCAGCCATGAGCGAAGGTGCAATGAAAGTAGCGGGAGGCAGCGGATCGCAGGAGCTGCCCACGAACGCGCAACCCGACTCCCGGCGCGTTCATGGGACCCCTCCGCCACGGCCGGATTGGGACGCTCTGCTGCCGGGCGGGCACGGCGTTCATGGTGTTCATTTCTATGAGGACGATGCGTTCCTGCTCGACGGCCTGAGCCGGTTCATCGGATCAGCCATTGCCGCAGGCGACTCCGCCCTGGTGGTCGCGAGCCAGGCGCATGGCAACAGCCTCTATCAGCGTCTTAAACAGGGTGGTCTGGACCTGGCGGTGGCCGCCGAACAGGGCCGCTTCATGCTGTTGGATGCCTCTGAAGCCCTGGACAAGTTCATGGTGGATGGCCATCCGGACGCCTCCCGGTTTGAAGAGGTGATTGGCGTCTTAGTTGAGCGGCTGGCCAACCGAAACGGCGAGCCGCAGCGCCTGGCTGTCTTCGGGGAAATGGTCGCACTGTTATGGGCCGAGGGCCGGAAGGAAGCTGCGATCGAACTGGAGCAGCTCTGGAACCGGTTGGCGGAAAAACATACTTTCCAACTGCACTGCGCTTACCCGCTGGCGCTCTTCGCGAACGCCGGCGACAGCGAAGGAGTGGAAAGGATCTGCGCCGAGCACACGCAGGTGGTTCCCACGGAGAAATATTCCACGCTGGACACTGACGCTGCGCGGATGAGCGCGATCGCCGTGTTGCAGCAGAAGGCGCAGGCGCTGCGCGAAAGCGAAGAGTTCCTGCGCGCCATCATCGAAACCACGCCTGAATGCGTAAAGCTTGTGGCCGCTGACGGCAAGCTGCTGCACATGAATCCCACGGGCCTGAAGATGGTGGGCGCCGATTCAGCGGAGATGGTCGCCGGCAAAAGCATTTACTTGCTCATCGCGCCGGAGGACCGGGAGAAGTTCCGCGAGTTCCATGAAAGGATCTGCCGCGGCGGCAGGGGGACGCTCGAGTTTGACATCATCGGGTTCAAGGGCGTGCGGCGGCACATGGAAACGCAGGCAGCACCGCTGCGACAGAGCGACGGCACACTGGTGCAGCTTGCGGTCACGCGCGACATTACCGAGCGCAAGAAAGCAGAGCGGGCGCTGCAGGAAAGCGAGCAGTTACTTCGGGTGGTGACCGACGCTTCACCCATCATGGTGTGGATGTCGGGGACCGACAAGCTCTGCTACTACTTCAACAAGAGCTGGCTCGACTTTGTGGGCCGCACGCTGGAGCAGGAAAGCGGCAACGGCTGGGCGGAGAACGTACATCCGGACGATTTCGATCGATGCCTGAACATTTACGTCAGCTCGTTTGACGCGCGCCGTCCCTTTGCCATGGAGTACAGGTTGCGCCACCACAGCGGAGAGTACCGCTGGATTCTGGACCGCGGAGTGCCGCGCTACGCTCCGGACGGAACCTTTGAAGGATACGTGGGCGGCTGCCTCGACATCCATGACCAGAAGGAGGCGCGGGAGGAGCTGCGCAGGAACCGTGACAGGCTGCAGACGGCGCTGATGGCGTCACAACGCCTGGCGGCGATCGTGGAATCTTCGAGCGATGCCATCATCGGCAAGGACCTGAACGGCATTGTGACCAGCTGGAACAAGACGGCGGAGCTTCTGTTCGGATACAAGGCGGAGGAGATTGTGGGCAAGCCGATCACCACGGTGATTCCGCCGGAGTTGCACCGCGATGAAGACATGATCCTGGCCAAGATCCGGCGGGGAGAGCGGATCGAGCATTTTGAAACCGTGCGCGTCACCAAGAGCGGCGAGAGAATTGACGTTTCGCTCACCATCTCGCCGGTGACGGACGCCAACGGCAACGTGGTTGGCGCGGCCAAGATCGCGCGCAACATCACGGAGAACAAAAAGATCGAGCGCGCCTTGCGCATCACGGAAAAGCTGGCCGCCGCCGGCCGCCTGGCCGCGACCGTGGCCCATGAGATCAACAATCCGCTGGAGGCGGTGACCAACCTGGTGTACCTGGCCAAGCGAGACCTGCCCGATACGACGCGGGCGTCAGCGCATCTCAAGCTGGCGCAGCGCGAACTGGAGCGCGTGGCGCACATCGCGCGGCAGACGCTGGGTTTCTATCGCGACACTTCCTCACCCGTCCGGTTTGGCCTGACGCGAATGATGGATGATCTGCTGTCACTCTACGAAAAGAGGTTTGAAGCGAGGAACATCAAAGTGCTCCGGCAGTATTCGGGCCCGATCGAGATGAAGGCGCTGGCGGGCGAGGTACGCCAGGCGCTCTCAAACATTATCACCAACGCAATCGATGCCATGCCCGAAGGAGGCCAACTGGTGGTGCGGATCGCGCACGCGCACGCATATGGGAGTTCGCGTAAGCCGGGCGTGCGCATCACGATCCTGGATACGGGATCGGGCATTGCGCCGCAGCACCGCAAGAGCCTGTTCCAGCCGTTCTTTACCACCAAGGAAGACGTGGGCACCGGCCTGGGGCTGTGGATCACCCGCAACATCGTGGAGAAGCACCTGGGATCGATCAAAGTGAGGAGCAGGGCGGGCGGGCACCGGAATGGCACGGCGTTCTCCATCTTCCTGCCCCAGGAGGCAACGGAAAATGCGGGTCCAGGCGTTGCCGAAACGGCCCATGGGACCGGAACTGCGGTTGCATGAAAATACTTGTGGTCGATGACGAGCCGGTGATTGCCGATACGCTGGTCGATATCCTGACGGGCGAGGGCTACGAGGCATTTGCCGTTTCCGACGGCGAAGCGGCGCTGCGCTGGACGGAGATGCTGCTGCGGGACGCCGTCATCACAGACGTGATCATGCCCGGCATGGATGGCGTTGAGGTGGCGCGGAGAATCGTCCAGATGCTGCCAACTGCCGGGTAATCCTGTTTTCAGGCCAGGCCGCCAGCACCGCGCTGGTGGAAAACGCCCGCGCGGAAGGCTACACGTTTGAAGTGCCGGCCAAGCCCATCAATCCGGAAACCCTGCTGGAAAAACTCAAGAGCCTATTTCTTTTTCTGCTCTTCTTTCCGTTCCCACAACCAGGGATAATCCTCCGGCTTTGCAACCAGACCTCTTCGCACCGGATTCTGCCTCACATATTCGATTTTCTGCTCCAGGCTCTCCGCATGCCTTATCACATGGTCGAAAGATTCATCCTGCCACAGAGTCCCAGATCTCTTCAGGGCCTTGTTGATGGAGTGAACCGATGCTCCCTTAATCGCCCCGACAATCTCCTCGAAGGAAAAAGTCTCGCCCTTTTCATTCTCCAGCGGCATGAAAATCATATGCACGTGATCCGGCATCACCACTGCGACATGAAGCTGCATTTTGGTGCCATTGTCATGTAAGCAGTGTTTGAGCACGATGTCGCGGGCAGCCGGCGGCAGCTCCCATCTCAGGTAAGTGTCAAACGTAATGAAATGATCTCGTCCCGATAGCTCAATGTGCGGTAGGTTCCGCCGGTAATCATATTTGCGAACCTTCATGAGGCACTCAGAAATTTACACCATCCATGACCCTTGTGGCCCCATGCGCATATGGCACCGGCGCCCTCGCCGCTGGGAATTCCTCGAACCAAACAGCACAGCCGGGGGCGGCTGTGCCACATGATTCTCGCTTCCAATGCATCCTCGAGCAACCCAAACCAACTTCGTCTGGCCTAAAAAACCGATTATTGCGTGTAGTTTCACATTGACAATAAGCGAAGAAAAGTAGTACAATGGGTTATTTTCCTCCCAGGAGGAAAAGGCTGTAAGTCCATGATCTTTGATAACTTAGCTGCTAGCCACTAGCTCC
>DASTJB010000112.1:0-26550 GCA_035717005.1 Candidatus Angelobacter sp. | reverse complement strand
ATCTTGCTGCGGGTTGTGTAGAGCGTTTAGCCATCAGAAACACTGAATCTACGTGGATTTTACGGGTTCTGCAACCGTAATCTCCGATCTTGAAAGCGCCATCAGCCTTTGTAATCAACAAGCCTGCACTTTACGCAGCCGGGGGTACCCCTACCCCCCTATGTCGACCCAATTCGACCCAAGCCGACCCTAGGTGACCCAAGGCTGAGAAGATCATGCAGAGGGTCACAACTCTTAAACTGAAACACCCGGCCGTCAGGCCGGGCGCCAACTAAGCTTGTGGTGGACCGCCGGCGACCTCGCCTGCGGATTTCAAATGTTCTGTGTGGCACAACCACCGGGGTTCCCAACGCCCGCCGCTTTTGCGTATTGGGGCGCAGGCACTCCTGCCTGGGCGTGTCCGCAATTTCCGGCAACAAAAGGCCACAAATAAAATACGAAGAGACTTTAGCACAGGTTCAATCCACCGTCACAAAAAAATCTGCAGCCCTCTGCCTATCCGGAGTAAAGTAATCGCCGCGAGAAATCACGTTCCCGGCGCGTTAGGCGTGGACTCAGCCATTCTGAGGTGTCCCGGTGAAAAGACTCTTTATATCCGCAATGTTCGTGCTCTTCGGTCTGGCGGCGCCCTCCGTTTCCTCTGCAGTTCTGTCGCTCCAGAAGGCTCCCGAGCCCGACACTCTCATGCTCTTCGCCAGGCAGGCTGAAGATCCTTTGCACATCGTTCAGGCCAGCTTCAACGCCGACAACTCGCTGGTCGATGCCATGCTCGAGAACACCAGCCACCAGAAGATCCAGTCGTTTCGGCTAAGTTGGGCCATCGTCAGAAAAGATGACGTGCGCCTGGCGCGGGGAGTTTCCGTCGACGTGCCAAACAATTTCGCGAGCTCGGCCTCATTTACCATTCCCGGCCCGGAAAATGCAGCCAAAGAGGACGTGGCCAAACATCCCAACGGCATCGTCTTTTATATCGCCGAACTCCAATTCACTGACGGCAAGACCTGGCAGGCCGAAACTAAAAAGATCCGCAAAGAGGCCGTCGACATGCTGAAGTAGATTCAAGGTACGGATGGAAGGCCTGCTAGCCGATGATTTACTGGAGATCCTAAAACGCCCATCGTAGAGATGTAGCACGCTAGGTTTCTACGCGAAGGCTCTCGTGATTCTGCCCCCACCACTCCAACACCTTTCTAAACGCCTGCCCCCGATGGCTATGCTTTCTTTTTTCCTCCAGCGGCAGCTCCGCGAATGTCTTGCCCAGGGCAGGAAAGTAAAACAGCGGATCGTATCCAAACCCGCCCGTTCCGCGCGGGACCGTCACAATCTCGCCGTGCGCCTCTCCGGTAAATGTCGCGAGGGTCCGTCCATCGCGCGCCAGCGCGATCACTGAAACGTACTTCGCCGCAAATTTTCCGTCGCCCAGGCGTTCTAACTCGTGCACCAGAGCGAGATTGTTCTCCTGGTCGCCCGAATTCTCATGCGTAGCCATGCCCGATCTGAGCACCGCCGCATACCGTGCGGAATAGACTCCCGGCGCGCCGCTGAGCGCGTCCACAGAAAGGCCGGAGTCCTCCGCCAGTACCAGGGCTCCCGGATCGCGCCGCTCTTGCGCGATCTGGGATGGAAGCACGAGCTCGCCCGCGGCGTGTCGGCTGTAATACTCGGCCTTCTTGCGGGCATTTTCCTCGAAGGTGAGGCCGTCCTCAACCGGCAGGGGCAGGGAAGTCAGGGCGGGGAGCGGCGCCATGGTCAGACCCAGAGACTGCGCGGCTTCCTGGAATTCCCGCACCTTGCCCGGGTTCGAGGTTGCAAGATAGATTCTGCGGACTTCAGCCATTTCGGTATCATGATAACGTGCGTTCGATGTGAGGCAGTTGCAAAACTGCCCCGCAGGTCGTGTCAGCGTCTAGCGATTCGCTTGCGAATCGCGGGCCTGAGCGGGGTGCCGACAGACGTTCATCGCGACAGGGGCCCCCGGAACGCGCCGATTTTGCGCGTTCTGGGGCTGAGCGATGAATTTTGTTAGGAGTTAGCGAATGCGGCGGACTTTTCCGATGGTCGCGATTTTTGCTCTCATCGTTCTTACAACCGGATGCCCCGTTTCGCCCCGGCGTGGCACCACCAGCAACGGCGGCGGAGGAGGCACCGGCGGACAGCTCTACGTTTCCACCGCCAACTCGATTCTTCATTTCAATCAGGCCGAGACCTCAAACGGCAATATCGCTCCGGTCGGCACGATCAACGGCGCCAACACGCAGCTCTCCGCGCCGCAGCACTTGTTTCTTGATGCCCCCAACGACCGTCTTTACGTGGCCAATCAGGGCGGCAGCTCCATCCTGGTCTTTGATGGCGCTTCCACAGCCAACGGCAACGTGACACCCACGCGGGTGATTTCCGGCGCTGCCACTCATCTCACCGCGCCGATTGATGTCGTGCTCGATGCCACCAACAACCTGCTTTATGTAGCAGACGGCACTTCGATTCTTGTCTTTTCCGGTGCATCCACCGTAAACGGCAACGCGCCTCCGGTGCGCAACATGAACTCGGGCGTATCCATCGGCGGATTATTTCTCGACGCCCCGAACAACCAGCTCTACTTCAGCGATCCCGGCGATAACATCGTGAACCGCCTCGACGGCGCCAGCACGCAGGACGTGGTCACCATCGTTGGGGGCGCCATTTCCGGTGCGAGTACAGGCCTCTCCCAGCCGCGCGGCCTTGCCCTCGATGGCTCCGGCCGTCTTCTGGTCAGCAACTCCGCTACCCCGGCCAGCATTACCGTGTACCCCAGCGCCGGCTCGACCAGCGGAAACATCACTCCTTCAGTCACCATCTCTGGCGCCGCCACCCTGTTGCGATCGCCCGGGCAGATTGCGCTGAACCGCACCGTGGGTACGGGCGAACTCTACGTGCTCGATCCGCTGGCCGCGAGCGTCCTGGTTTTCACCAACGCGCCCACCACCGGCGGAAACATCGCTCCTGCCCGCAACATCGCCGGCGCGAATACAGGAATCACCTCGAGCGCCGTGAATGGATTGGCGCTCGATGCGACACGCTAAGATGTTTTGATTCTGCCGATTTGTTTCCGCCGGTGCCTTGTGACAAACTTCTGATTCTGAAGAAACTAGCGCCGTAGGCGCGTCGCGAAGTTAGCCCAGTGCGTGAGCGCTGGGGTAGTTTGCATTAATAATGTGAGCCCCGGAGGGGCGAAACCGGTTTGCACACGGCGCATGGTCTCAATGCACTCCCACAAAACCCCAGACCACCACGGCAATTCCGATGATGGTTGTGATAAACGAGAGCTGCCAGAACAGCTTCATCTCCGCCAGCAGCGCAATCGAGCACAACACGATCGAGATCTCCAGAAACAGCTCGGCGCCGTCATAGAAATTCGCCTGGTTCGAAGCGAGATCAGTTTCCTTTTCCAGGTCCCTGGTATGTTCTTGAATGTCTACCGCTCCGTCCTTGTGGCTCGATTGTGCGGCTTTTTTCTCACGTGACGGCGCGCCTTCTCCTTTCGGGGCTTCTTCTGCGTGTTCCGCGGCCTTTTTATCGCCTTCCCCCTGTTCAGCAGTTTTGCTGGAGGCCGACTCTTTCACGAATTGTTGGAGGATCGGCGAGTCCTTGATCACTGGACTGGCGCAGTTATGCTCAGCGGGCACGCCGCACTCTTCAGCGGTGGAAACCTTTAAGTAGCGGGCGGCCAGATCTCTATGCCCGTTCACAAGCTCTTTCTCGGCGTCCTTTCCGTAATCGTGTGCGCGGCTGTGCTTAGCCTGATAAAAACCCCAACCGTCGTTTACCTTCGTCTGCAGTTTGACCTCTTCGGTGTGTGCCCGATGCCCCAGTAGCGTCGCCACCGCCAGCAGCACTGCCACAATGGCCATGGTTAAACCAATACGCTTCTCGCCCTTGTTGTGAGCGTGTTCCGCAACTTCTTTCATCTCTTCAGGGTTCATAGTCCAGTCTCGCCGCGTGAATTTTAGGTGGTCCTAATTCCGATGCAGAAATTTCAACCTTTTCTGCGGCCGGGCATGGCCCGGCACGTCGTCGTACTTCAGCACGCTGATCGACCCGTCAACTTCCAGCACTGCCAGCGCCGCCTCACCTACACATGAAACTCCATGCTCGCGCAGCGCGCGCTCCAGTTCATCCATGGATATGTGTTCCTTCGCCATATGCGGAGTGATGCACTGGCCGTTGTGGATCAGCAAAGTCGGCGAGCCCTGAATGAACCGCCGGAAGCGCCGGTTCAGGCCTGATACCTCCGCCAGCAGGAAATTCAGCGTCAGCAGCACCAGGGCCGCGGTGACGCCGCCGGCCAGCGAATTGTCCGGCCCGGTCATCGCGTTCTGCACGGAATTGCTGAGCAGCAGCAGCAGCGTGAGATCGAAAGGCGTCATCTGGCCGACCTCGCGCTTGCCCGTGAGGCGGATTCCCAGAAGCACCAGAACATAGACCGCCGAGGTGCGCAGCGCAATCTCCAGCACTGTATGCCAGCTTGTAAGCATTGCGCTGATTGTAAATTTGAACCGCCAATTTTCAAGCTGAATTAATCAAAAATCTCAATCACTTCCATCGCGAAGATCTCCCCGACCTCGTCCCAAACCACCGCCCGGAAGCTGGGGACGTCGGGCATGCCGTGCACGGCCAGAAATTCACGCATGTTCAGGTAAACCTGGCCGTTGTCGTCGGCGTAGAAGCCCGGAATCAGTGGATGGAGAGGCGGCATTAGTTTTTAGGGGTCCTTCCGGTCTAGTGACTTTCCTTCCGGAAGCGTTTCTTTGAGTGCCGCGCGCCCGGCGGAATTCCGCAGATTGTTAGGTCAGGAGGAAATATCGTGAAGTAAAGTCGTCTGTTCGTCGCAAAACTTTGCCATCCGGCAAGGGCTGCCTCTTTGCGCAGGCAGGCGCGCTCAAAGATGCAAGTAACAGAGGTAAGCGCCAGGCAACGTTATCCGGTTGCCGGAATCTCCCACCAGTGTGGGAGAATAGAGCATATTTTCCAGTTATTTCCACGCGGTTCCACATGCCAGTCGTTCTCAAGATCGATCAGCGCCGCCAGGTTGTCTATTCCGCTTTTTACGGAAAGATAACCGACGCGGAGATGCTGAGTCACCGTTCGCGCATTTCGAGCGACCCCGATTTCAGGCCGCATTTCAATGAGATTGTCGATTTCAGCGCGGTCACTGAATCCGCCGTGTCGCGTGAGACCATCATCTCGCTGGCCGCCAATCCCAGCCTTTATCAGGAATCCGTCCTGCACATCGTGGTAGCGCCGGACGATTCTCTCTTCGAACTGGCCAGTACCTTCAAAAAGCTGGCCGGCTCTTCGCGCCCCAATCTGCACGTCGTGCGCAGCCGCGCTGAGGCCTACCAGCTGCTTCCCACCCCGCGTTGACATGCCCGTCGGAGGACCTTCGTCCAACGGCCCCGGCTCATCCGCATCTGTAGCTTTTCCGTTTGTGCGATACTGATTCTGCGCCGGGATGGCGGAACTGGCAGACGCAGCGGACTTAAAATCCGCAGGACCGAAAGGTCTGTGGGGGTTCGAGTCCCCCTCTCGGCACCATATTTCTTTCTATCCCGAGCGTAGCGAGGGACCCCTACCCTCTTTATAAGTTCGTCACTGAGATCCTTCGGCTCCGCTGCGCTTCGCTCACAATTTCGGCTGCGGGCTCCCGCTTCGCCAATCCCATCACGGCCTTCGCGCTGGAAAAACGCCATGCGGCGCCGGGCCAGGAGCAAAGAACTGCTGGTTGTAGTCCGTGTGCAGTTGTCCTGTGGCCTGCTTGATGGCCGCGTCGAGATTCTTCTGCTTGATCTCCTGGACGAGCTCCGGCTTCACGCGCTCCAGCGGCAGCGTGGTGCGGCTGCGGACCTTGTAGATCGAAATCACCGCAGCTTCGGTTTGCAGCTGGCTCACCTCGCCGGCTTGGAGAGAAAAAATCTCCTGGTCGAGCGCGGGCGGCAGACTCCCTCGTCTCTTTGTGCCGAGATCTGTTGTCATCGGCGGCGTGAGTCCCAGCGTTTTGTAGGCTTCCACCTGCAACTTGCCCGGGTCCTCACCTTTGGCCGCGCGATCGCGGATCTCCCCTGCCAGCTTCTGTGCTTTCCTGTCGAAGTCGGCTTGCGCGTTTCTGGGCAGCTTTGGATTGGTTCGCGGTATGGCAATGCGGTCCAGCTCTGCCTGCTCAAACTTGCCGGTGTTCTGCTTGTAGTAGGCCTCTACTTCCGCGTCCGAAGGATTGCCATACTTCTGTTGGAGTTGTTTGCGGTATGCCTCGGCCAGCGTGCGGACACGGATGATCCGCATCAATTCCACGAATTGTGGGTCCTTGTCGGCGCCCTCTTTTTCGGCAGCATCGGCCAGCGCCAGCGCCTGCACGTAACTCTCGGCAAAGCTGCGCATGGCCACAGGATTACTCAGCGCCTGCGGATTCACGCTCATCGCTGACACCATGCGATCAAATTGTTCTTTAGTGATGGTGGTGGTGCATGAATCTGGCTTGGTCTGATTGCCGCCGGGGCAGAATCCGTGGATCGCGATCACCACCGCATCCGGCGCTACCGGCGCGGGCGTGGGGTGCACCACTGCCGGAGGAGTTTGAGCTGCTCGCGCCGCAGTCTGTCCCAACGCAGGCCATGAAATAAGAGCGACAAACAGGAAAATGTGCGAAATTCGTCTCATAAGCTATTCCGTCCCCTCAGCACGAACTGCGCATCGTAGCATACGTTTGGCGAGGGCATGGTCCAACCCGTGCGGCAAACATGGCTTCGCAATCAAGAAAGCAGTCATCAAAAAAAAGCCGGGCCCGGAAGCCCGGCGTGTCCAAAACGGACAAATTAGAAGGCACAAAATTTTAGGAGAACTTGGTTCTACGTGTCTGCCTCCTTTCTGTGGCCTCTTGCGCCACTTCACCAGGGTTGATGATGCCGAAACTTAAAAAACACGGCTGGAGATGGGCCACTCCAGCCGCGGAGGCCAACTTACTTTGCCTTAATCGTCACAGTGAAGTTGTTGTTGGCGTTGTTTGTGTCTGACTTGTATGCCACGCTGCCCGTGTTCTGGATTGTGCCGGTTTGCACGACGTGTACAGCGATAGTCACGGTGAACTGGTTGACGTTCCCTGGCCCGCCGAAGGCCGGAATGTTGCAGGTCACGGTTCCACCCAGCGATCCCACCGCCGGGCCGGTGCATGTGCCGATGGCGGCCGGCGAGAGCGTGAGCGAATCGAAGCGCAGGCTGCCCGGCAGCGCGTCAGTGAATTTCACGTTCGGCGCGGTCACGTTCTGGGCGTTCTTGATCTGCCAGGTGTAGGTATCGGGCGCGCCGGTGGGCAACGTTCCGGTCACGGTCGGTCCACCATTCGCCGCTGAGCCGGTCACCTGAATGTCGGTGGGCGGAGGCGGAGGTGGAGGCGGAGCGAGCGTGTAGGTGGCGAAGGCTGAAATCGGATTCGCAGTCGCGTCCGTGCCGGAGAAAGCGGCATCAAGCGTTGCCGTATTGGCCACGATCTGCACCACCACGTTGATCGTCGCCGTCGCCAGTGGATTGAGCGTGCCGAGCGAGCAGGTCACGGTCAGCACACCGGTTCCTCCCGCGCCGCAGCTTCCCTGGCTGGGCTGCGCCAGGATGATAAACGCCCCGTCAGGAACAGCCTGCGTGAGCGTGTTGATCACGCTTGCGCTGCTGATTGCCCCGGACGTGTTATTGATGACGCTCACATTGAACGTCACCTGGCCGGGCAGGAACTGCGGATCGGGAAGAGCCGGGCCGGCCACGTTTACGGTGACCGCCGCGGCTACCGCAGTCGGCGTCACGGTGTTCGAGGGCGTCGATTCCATGCTGCTGCCGCCAGCATTGTTCGCGTGCACGGTGAAGCTGTAGCTGGTTCCGTTTGTGAGACCAGTGATCACCGCGCTGGTATCGGGCGCTGCGACGTTAAAGGTGGTTGCCGTGCGGACGGTCTGCCTGATCACCGTCACGGTATAGCTGGTGATGGGCCCGCCGCCAACCTGCACCGGCGGGAACCAGCTCACCAGTGCTGAAGCATTCCCGGCGATCGCAGTAACCCTGGTTGGAATGCCAGGCGCGTCAATCTCGGGCACTGAGACGGGGCTGCTTAGGGCAGAGAACCCGCTTTCGCCGATCGCGTTGATAGCGGAAACCTGGAAAGTGTAGGCGCCGTTCGCCAGCCCGCTGAACGTCTTGTGCGTCACCGGGAAAGCAGCGCCGGGGACAGCGGAAACGATCGTGTCTGCCTGCTGCACCGCGTTCAGGAACGTGCGCACGCGATAGCTGGTAACCGGCTGGTCCGACTGCGCGGGCGCCCAGCTCACGGTGATCTGCGAGCCGAATGCTTTGGCGCGTGTGACCGTCGGATTGCCTGGGATTGCGCTGGCCGCGGGCGTGGGGCAGTTGTTTGCGCTGAGAACGTTGGTCGCGAATGGAGCCGCTACAACCGGAGGCGTGCCCTGGCAGCTCTGCCACCAACGGCCCAGCCCCAGGCCGGGTGCGCCGCTGATGGTCGGGGGAATGGTGATGCCGTTGTTGCTCGGATCATCCCCGGTGTACACGATCAGGTTTGCGGCGTCGTTGTAATCCACCGTTGCCTGGCTCATTGCGCCCAGCGGGAAAGCTACGGGCTGCGTGGGCAAAAGCGATGCCGTGATATCGGCAGGATTGATGAAGTTGGGGTCGATGGTCTGTGCGCCCGTAACGTCGGCTACCCAGAAGAGCTGTCCCGGCGTGTTTGGCGCCACGACAACAACCGCGCTAAGCCCATAATAAAGGTTGTTGCCGTTCAGATAGGGATAGACCTGATCGCTGCCCGTGGTGTTCGCGGCGCCCACGGTCGCGAGCGTGTTGGTCGCGGCGCACGTTGACGTCATGCCGGGAGTCAGCGCCTGGCAGGTGGTATCGGCGTTCGGGATCACGAATGGGCTGGTGCCGTCAACCGACCAGAAATCGTGTCCAATCCAGGCGAGATCGCCGGTGAGCCGGCCGTCCGGCGAGCTGGCAACGATCTGAACGAAATCGGCACAGGTGCCAAAGCCCACGACGTCCGCATTTGCCGGATTGTTGATGCGCAGGATCGAGCCGCCCTTGCCCTGCGTTGCCCACAGATTGCCGTCCGGACCGAGCGCCACGCCGCCGACGACAACAGCATTCGGGAAGGGACAGCCCGTCTGCCCGCCCTGGAAGCGTGCGCCGCTGACGTTCCCGGCCATTCCGAAAATGCTGGTCAGATCGATGTTGCCGTGGCCGCTGTCGGCGGTGGGGTCGTATTTGAGACGGAAAATCCCCAGTGAACGGCGCGCATCGGCGATGTAAACGTAGTTCGTCGCCGGATCATACGCCGCGGGGCCGCCGACCAGCGAGAGTCCATTCAGTTTGAACGGACAGGTGTTGGGATTGATGACGCGAATTCCCGGCGTGTCCAGATCGGGATCGACGCGGCAGAAGCCCATCACGTTGTCGCCCACCCAGAGGTGGCGTACGGGAAATCCTTGCGCGTTCAGCGCAGTTCCAGTCAAGACAATGCCGGCGCGCGGGACGGTGTAATTGCTGACAATCTGCGGATTCGCCGCGTTGGGCGTGCCGCCGTTCTGCACCGTGGTGGTCGACGGAACCTGCGCATTTCCTGCCACTGAGAAGAGCAGGAGCGCGAACATCACGCTGGTCCAGGCAATCGAGGCAGCGCTCAGCCGCAAATTGTGAGTCGATGTGGGGAATTTCATTGTAGTTACGCCTTCCTGTTGCGCGAATTTGTCTTCGGGCCGTTCCCGTCGCTGCGTGCCCATGACCGGAGAAGCGGTTTCTCTCCTCCGGTCACGGGTGATCCGTCTCTTACTGCGGAGACACAACGTACACGTGCCCCTGCCCCGGAGACGGGGACAACGTGGTTGCAGTGAGAATTGCGGTAAGCGGAAGCAGGCTGGGGTCGTCGCCGATGGCCAGCGTGCCGTCCGGAGCAAAGCCCAGGGCCGTCACCACGCCCAGCGCCGCTTTCAAGTTAAGGTTTCCGGCTAGTTCGCCTTCCGCCGTCCACAGCGTGTCTTTCGAACACAGGAAGCTCCACTGATCGACTTCGGTCGCGCCGCCCAGATACAACGAGGGAGTCGCAGGGTCAAAGGTCCTGACAATGGTGTTGCAGGGCACCTGGCCGGTGGGTCCGAGTGCGAGCGCGGCCGGCGTGTCCATGTCAGTCGGCGGTACAAGCGTTCTCAGTCCGGAACCGCCAACAAACTGTGCGAGTCCGGAGAAGAACGCGGCGTGTCCGCGAGACAAATCGGGAGCAGCGTTCAGAATGATGGTGGGCTGGCCGCTTCCGGTCTGGAACAGGCTGTTCTTGTCGGGAGCCCCCGGCTCCATCAGGTAAAGATCTGTGCCATGGAACACCATGCTGCGCACGCCCTGGCCGAGGAACGTGGAAGCCACGTTCTGGGCCGCACTGGGAGCCGTTGCAGCGGAGACGATCTTGGTGATCTGCTGGCCGGTCGTCGGACCGATATAAAGATCAGTCAGTCCGGTCAAAGGATTGACGTTCACAGCCACGGCCGCGGCAACCAGTCCGCGTCCCTGGCTCAGCACGCCGCTCTGCGAAAGCGTTTGCGAGACAGGATCGAAGACCAGGCGCGTGATGCCGCCGGTGCTGTTGGAAATGTCCGGAACATAGACGATGCTGTTCTTGTCCGCCGCGATCTGCCCAGGAATGAACGCAGGATTGGGTTTGAAGCAGTTGGTGAGAGCGGCTGCGCCCAGCGCGAGAGGATCGATGCGGCACACTCCAAGTGCTTCGTCGGCGACCCAGAAGTGCGTTCCCAGGAAGACGAGGCCGCGCGGGTGTGTCACACCTGTGACACGCAGAATGCCCATGGTAGCCGCAGTTGCCTGACGCGCGTTGGGCGTGAGCGGCGTGCCGGTTCCCACCGGGCTGGTGATGGTGCACAGAGCGGTGGCGTTCGTCGGTGTGGGGCAGACTTCAGCCGTTACCGGCGTTGCCAGCAGCCAGGCCCGTCCGGTTCGCAGCGTGAAGGTCGGAACGCCGGGAGCAGGCGCCTCGATCGTGAGGTCGTCGGTAATAAACATGTCGCCGCCCGGATCACCGGGGAAATTGGCGTTCGCGGGATGGATATTGACGCCGCGCGGCAACGAGTAGGCCGTCAGCCTTCCGTTCAGGATCCCATTCCGTGACCAGATCTGCATGAGCGAAGGGTCTTGATGCAGCCCGGGGACTGTGGTGTCGAGACGAATGATGTTGACGCCGCTCGAGAAGTAGATAAAGCGCACGCCATCCGAGGCCATGCCCATGGGGAACTGGATGTTCTGGTACTGCAATTGTCCGGTGCACGCGAGAGTCACGCGGAGACAACCGGTGATGTTCTGAATGCGCTCGGCGAAACCTGCCTGCACACCCCAGAAATCGTTGCCAATGAAGGTCATGCTGACGTAGCGCTTGTTGTTGCTGGAAGCGGCCACGATGCTGGCCCTTTGAATCAGCGGGGAGGGCGGCCGTGGATCGCGCGGATTGGTGACGCGCACCACGCTCCCGTCATGCTGAAAGACGACGTAGAGCAAACCATCCGGGCCGATCTTGGCCGATTCGGCGCGGAGCTTGGCTCCGGGAGCTCCGATGAACGTAACGCCGGAAGCCGCGCCAAGAACGTTTTCCAGGCTGGCCAGAATGCTGTGTCCCGGGTTGTTCGGATCCGGGCCGAAGGTGACGCGGTTCACGCCGGTCCCGGCAGCATCAGCCAGGAAGACATACGGGCTGTTCGGACGGTCATCGAATGGCTCCGACGTCCCGTTGAGAGTGCAGGTGGCGATGTTCAAAATGCCGTTGTCCAGCCGGCAAAAGCCCTGAGCGCCATCACCGACCCAATAATCGACTGGGCCGCCAGGAGTAAGCTGGACCCGGACCATGCCTCGCGGACGGAACATGCTTTTGGGTGCGATGTTGACGCTTGGTGTGGCAAAGGCGCTCGCGATGAATGCGAATGTCGCGACCGCTAAGACCAGCAAACGCCTCCGGAAGGAGTTGCGGGTCACAAAAAATTTCAGGTTCATGATCGGTTCCTCTCTTTGATTCTTTCTTTAGCCATCCTGCTTTCGAGCCGCAGGCCGTTCTGGATCTCGTTTTGTTGACCGGGACTGCCGGCGCGGTTGGCAGCCCCGGTCGCCACAGTTCATCGGGTAATCGTGACGCCCGAGACTGCGATTCCACCCGCGCTGGATCTGACGGTGGTCAGGTCTGGCGGCGGTACGTTGGTGAAGCGGATCGTGAAGACGCCCTGGGCAAACGGAATCACTGGGCCCATCACTCCGGTGTAAGGCGAACCTGTCGCCGGATTGATGGTCGGGCTTTCTCCGTTCGGTCCGGCCAGGGTGACAGTGAGTGTCACGCCCGGCGTGAAGTCGCTGGCGTTGATCACCAGGCGAGCGATCTTCTTCAGGTACCGCACGTGGGCAATCGTGATCACGTCCACGGTCGGGTTCACATTGACGGTTACGGTGACTGGAGCGCTGTCCGGCACGCCGGCGATAGAGCTGTGGCCGGTAACTGTGAAGGTCAGCACCAGCGGCGCGGTGAGCGGCGGCACGTCCGGCGCGATGAAGCTCTGCACCGAGCCATCTGCGGCTTCCTGCGTCAATGCCACCGGTGCGCCACCCGTCTGCAACCAGGTGTAGGTGAGCGTTCCGCCGTTCGGTTCAACGCCTGCCGCAGCAAGAGTGACCAGAGAAGCGCCATCGCCGATCACCGGGTTCGGAGTCGCGCTGGCAACCACGGCCGGCGGCGTATTGGGCGGCGCAACATTCACCGGGATAGTCAAGGTCGCGGTTGAGGGCGTATTCACGCCCGTTTGGCCGACCGTGAGCTGCAAGGTCAGGTTCAGCGGCGCTGCAACCGCGGGCGCAATAAAGCTCGCCGTTGAGCTGGTTGGGTTGGCGATGGTGATGATCGGATCACCCGCATTGACCACCTGTGTCCACTGGAACGGGCCGGCAAGCGGGAAGCTGCCCTGCGCGCTGAGCGTGATGGTTGTGCCCGCGATGATCGGGTTGGCCGAAGCGGTAAAGCTGGCGACAGCGTGCGCAGCCGTAGGATCTCCGGGCACGCAAGCCTGCGCCGGTGGCGCGGCAACCTTGTCCGGCCAAGGGCTCAGTTGGCCGATGTTCTGCGTGGGCTGCGGTTGCGGAACTTCCGCGCGCTTTTGCCCCAGCTGAATCAGCTGGCTGTCAAGAATCGAACCTGGAAATGGCCAGGGTCCGGTTCCATTCACCAGGAATGGCAGGTCCTGGAAGTTGTACGCCGGCGGCAGGTTGCCGGGCACCAGATCCTCAGGGAAGATGAATTCCAGATCCGGGAGCTGATAGTACCCGTAAACGATGCCGTTGTTCTGTACGTCAACGCGTGCGCCGCTGACTTGCGCGGCCACGTTCTGCACCGGCGGCAGGAAGGTCCCGCCATTGGGACGGAAGCGCCAGCGGCCCTTCTTACCGATCAGCGGCAAGCCTTGCTCCACCGGGAAGTTGGAAACCCAGGTGGGCAGCCGGAAGGTCAGATTGCCGCAGGGATCGATATCGACCGCGGAGATGTCCACGTTGCGCATCGGGTCGGTGGAGAAACCTTCCACTCGTGTGCGCCGCGCGGCTTCCTGCGGGAACGCCGGATCGGGTGTTCCGCCGGTCCCCTGCAACAAAACTTCAATCAGGATGTAAGCCGGGTCAACGTTGGGGAATGTGTAAACGCCGAGATTGGCCACGACTTCGGTCGCGGAGACGTAAGGCTGGCCGGTCGCAGCATCGATGAACTGGGAACCGATAATCGTGACAAAATCACCTACTTCAAACGGAACTTCCGTGTAGGGGTCCTGGGGGAATAGATTGTCAAGCGTCGGCGGATCGCCGGGCGCGTTCATCGTATAAATGTTGATCAGCTGCTGCGAAGCATCGCGGGGGCGGTTGATCTCCGGACACTGCGGATCGTCAAGGCCGGTGCTTCCCGCGAAATAAGGATCAGCTGTCCCCGGCGCCGCACCTGGTGTTCCCGGGCCCGTGGGGTATGTGCCCGGCGCCGTGCGCGGAATGCACATCGGATAGCCGGTGATGGAGCGGATGGTCGTGTTCCCCTGATCAGAGGTAAAGCGCGGATCAGGCGTCTGGCCGATCGAGTATCGGCCCTTGTTGAAGAAGTTGCCCTGCATGTCCTGCAACTGAATGACGGGATCGTTGATCTGTACCCGGATGCCATTGATGATCATGCTGCCGTCGGCGTAGTTCAGCGACTCAATGAAGCCCTGCATGCCGTTGACCGACTGCTGCGAAACCTGCACGATGCCCGCCATGTAGGTGCCGTTCACGATCTGTCCCTGAACGTGCGCCTCAAATGTGAACGCCGGCCGAACGGTGTCAGAGAGTGCGAGACCGGATTCACCCGCGACGGGCGGCACAAAGCTGCAAACGCCGGGCGAGGAGCACATGACCGCGCCGGGATTGTTCTCGAAAACTTCCTCCCACGTCTGATAGGTGTTGGGAAAGAACACGATCGTGTTTGCCGGAATGCGGATGATGTCATTGTTGATCTGCAACCAGCCTCCGGAGGTCTTGCAGCCGGCAGGAGTTGGCGGCGGAGGCGGCGTGGCCGGGCCTACAACAGCGCCGGGCGTGGTATCGAGCGGCGGCTGGGCCGGCGCTGGATCGCACATCGCATCGACCGACGCGTACTGGATGAATCCGAGATCGTCAAAGCCCGGCGCCACAGTCTGCGCGGGGGGCAACGCGGCCTGGTGTACGGGAGGCACAGTCGGTTTGGCCAGGGGCTGCGCCATGGCCGCTCCCGCCAGTAAAAGGACCATCAGCAGAACAGTCACCGTGGCCTCAAAAATCTTTTTGGTTTGTTGTTGTACCTTCATCGAAGTTGAAACTCCTTCCGTCGTTCTGCTGGTGCCCCACACTTTCTGGTCTCTCTTTTCCCCAAAACTCTTTTGCTGAAGCGTCTTAGTTGGGCCGGACATTTTTCACTCCTCCCAAGACGTTTTCCAGGAACGTAGGCAGAGGCTTGCCGCCCTTGGCCCCGGTTGCGGGAACTTCCATCAACTGGTCTGTCGCCTGCCCCGGATGGTTCTTGTCCTGCTGCACCGGATAGCCGTTCGGGCCCTCGGGATGACCGTTCGGCGCGAACAGCTGCGGATGATCGAACGGCGCGGCCTGAGTCACAGTGCGCGGATCGGTAAGACCATTGCGCAGGAAGTCGACCAGGTCCTGTTTTTCCTGCAGCGTCAGGCCCAGCCCAAGCGGCTCGATGTCGGGGTCCATGATGTGCAGCTCAGAAACCACGTTGAAATCGGCGCCGCGGTTGTAGAACTCGACTACCTGTTCCAGCGTCAGCTGGCTTCCGTTGTGGAAGTACGGCGCCGTGAGCGCGACGTTGCGCAGCTGCGGCGTCTTGAAGAAGGCCGTGCGCGCGATGTCATCACCACAGTTCAAAGGCGCCTGCGTGATGCCGTCGCCCGGCCTGCCCGGGATCATCACTGAGAGTGAAGGATCGTTGCAGACGCGCTGCCGCATCTCTTCTCCCAGTGACAGCGGCATGGCAGCCACCGGATCGGCGCCCGCCAATCCACCATCTTCCGCGCCGGGACGCACGCCGATGTGGTAGAAGCCCGTGTCATATACGCGAACGCTCAGGTCGGCCATCACCATGCGCTCCAGCGGCACCGGTCCCACAGTGCCGGCGGCCGCGTTTGAGAGTTCCGGTCCGCCGTGGCAAACCACGCAGCGGCCTTTGGTCTGGAAGATGAGCAGGCCGCGCAGCTGTCCCGCTGTCATCGGCGTTGGTCCGACCGAATACGCGATGCGAATGGGAACGGTCGAAACCGGCGGCTCTTCGAAGTTAATAGTGATCACGCCGGCGTTGTAATCAACCGTGCCGTCGACGCCGGAGCCGGTGAAGCGGCCAAACCCATCGTCAAAGGCGAAGGTGTCCTGGTCGCTCATGTCGAAGTTGGGATTCAGGCCGATGACCGAGATGGTGTTGGGCGTGAGTCCGGGCTTGAGTTGAATCGTGTATGAGTTGCTGTTGTTGTCGCCGATCAGCGTGTAGGTCTGCTGCTGCTCCAGATATCTGTCGAACGGCGTCCCGTCGGCCACCAGCGTGCTCTCATACGCCTGGATGGCAACTCCCCAGAAGAGCGAGAAGTTGTACTCCATCTGCGAGTAATCCTGCGTGTTGGCCGGGCACGACTGCCCCTTGGTGGGGTCGATCATCGCCGCCGTGCTGCCGTCCAGGGCAACGCAGGCGTGCTGCGTGTACTGCCACCACTCGGGCAGAAACGCCTTGCGGATCATGTCGGCGTAGGTGATGTTGATTCCCGTTTTTGGCGCGTTGGAGAAAGCTCCCAGCAGGCTGTCAGTCGGGTCGACAAACTGCTTCACCAACGGCTTGCGCGCCAGCAGTTTCTTGCCGACCTGGCGGAAGTCGCGCCCATCGGCCGACATCTCAACGCTGCTGAGAATCGGACCCAAAGCCTGCGAGCAGAGCGCGGAGTTCTGCATGGAGACGAATGCCGGTCCAAGGTTGCCGTCCACAGGATCGCCGATCAGCAGGTGCGAGTTTTTGTCGCGCGCGCCGAAGGGATTGCTGCCGTTGCAGGTGTTCTGCGCTCGGCCGTCCCAGAAGTTGCGGTAGTTGAACACGGCGTCGACTGCGCTCGGCGTGTTACGCCCGGTCACCTTGCGCGTGTTGATGACCTTGCTGGAATCCGCCGGGTCCGGGAACGAGAACACCGGATCGGGCGTGCTGGTGGTCAGCTCAAGGCTGCGGGTGTTGGGTCCAAAAGCGGGTGCGCCCGCGCCGGGATTGTTTCCAGGGTCTTGTCCAGTATCGTCGCCGTCGTTAACGCCACGGTCGCCGTCATCCGGCAGCCGGACCTGCCCGACGCGCGTCGCCATCTTTCTAGCGCTTGAGTGCGTGCCGGCCGTAGCCGAGTGTGAGTTGAACGTCGTCGATTGCGAACCGCTGGTTCCGCCGAACGCGTTGAATGACCCCTCGCCATGCGGGCCTCGGATAAAGCCCGGGCCGTCGCCCGAATTGTCATCGTCTCCGCCGCGGCCTCGTCCTACAGGTGTTGGACTCGGATTCGGATCGGGGCCAGCATCGCCATTTCCGCCGCGATCGGTGCCGCCGGCCAGAAGGATGCGGTCCATCTTGGTGGCAAAAACTCCCTGCGAACCGGAGACCTCATTTACGTCAGAGATCACCGTGCTGTTGCGATCGTTGGGATTGGAAAGCTTGTGGAACGGAAAATCGCCGTCATGGTAGCCACCGAAGCCCTCGGCCGGAGAGCCGCCGTTGTAGTGGTAATTCGGACCAAGCGAGCCATTGATGGGAACACCGAGCTGAAAAGTGTTATCGCCCCCGGCCTGGCCGGGGTTCACGCTGTTGATGGCGCGACTGTCCGCGCCGGCGTTGAAGTGGCAGCTGGCGCAGGCCTGAATGTCGTCGCTGCCGGCCTGCATGTCCCAGAACAAAGCTTTGCCCAGCTGCGCGGCGGCATTTTTATCGGCAATGATTCCTTCAAGTCCGAAAACCGGTGGGATGGGAACACTGGAGAGAGGCGCCAGAGGACGCAACGGAATGACCACGTGTGTGGTTCCGTTCTGGGCCCGCACATGGCTGTAATAGCCAAAGGCTGTAATGATTACTGCGACGGCTGCGCATAGGCGCGCAAAAAATGCGGTCCCGGAAGACGATTTCATTCGCTTTCTCCTAAAAGTCCGTAGCCACGGCTGTCGCCCCGGGCGCTTCCGCAGGCGAACCTTGGGGGAGGCGGAAGCTGCTCCTGACTGTCTTCAGGCCCTCGCGGGCCTGTTTGAGCGTGAAACCCGGTGATCGACTTGTGCAGGATGAGGCAAGTGCGCAAATTTGGGTATCAGGTCAGTTCGGCATTCTTCAGTAGGGCATACCCTGATCGGCAATAGGACATGTACTGACGGCGATCCGCTTGGAAACGCAGTATTTGCGGGTAAGAGTGTTCGGACGGACGGTTAGCTCTGGATCAGGCCGCGGCGGATGGCGTAGCGCACAAGTCCCGCCGTGTCATGGATATCGAGTTTGTCCATGATGTTGGAGCGGTGAGATTCGGCGGTTTTCACGCTGATGCCCAGCAGCGCCGCGATTTCTTTGGTGGTCTTGCCTTCGGCAACAAGTTGAAGCACCTGGCGCTCGCGATCGCTGAGTGCGCGTTCTGTGACCTCGCCTTGACGCAAGGCCTCCACCACCGTTCGCGAGATGCTCTGTGTCAGGAACATCTCCCCGCGGCCCACCGCGCGAATCGCCTGCACCAGCTCGCTGGAAGCTTTTGTCTTGAGCACGTAACCGGCAATGCCGGAACGCAGACCCTCCAGCACCAGGTGATCTTCCGTATGCATGGTAAGCAGGATGACCTTGATCTGGGAATTCGCCTTGGTGATTTCGCGGGCCGCGTCGATCCCGTTCAGCAGCGGCATGCCGATATCGAGCACGGCGACGTCAGGCGGCTGAGCTTCACACAGCCTGACGGCCTCGCGACCGTCAGAGGCCTCGGCGATAACTTGAAAGCCTTCGCGTTCGAGCAGGACGCGAAGCCCCTCGCGAACTACGGCGTGATCGTCGGCTAACAATACCCGTACCGGCATGGCAGTGATGGTTGGGCTATTGTAATCGCGAACCGGAGATTTTTGTCCGCAAAGGTGATTCTTGAGATTAAGAAAGGCTTGATTTTTGATTGGCGCGCACGCCATCTCAGGTCGGAACCTTAAAGGATATCCGGCCACTAGCCATTCCTTTCTTGGGCGGAAGCGCGAGCTGTGCGAGAATGCAGGAAACACGCGCGGAAAATGTACTTCCTGGAGCAGCTTCCATGCCGGGATCTCTGGACCGGGGAAAGCAGAAGACATTGTCCCGTCTTTCATGGTTCACCGCGTCAGTGTCGGTTGTCACGCTGGCTGTGGCGATCCTCGCCTGGGGTTTGGTTCGGGGGTATGAGCGTAACCATATACGCAGTGTTACCCGGCTGATTACTTCCGCAGTGCGCTCTGATCTTTCAATCGACATTTCCACATGGGTGGAAGAGCAAATCCGGCTGGCCAAGCTGTGGGAATTTGCCGAGCCCTCGCATGAACAATGGGTTTACTTCGCCCGGCTTTACATTGAACATCACCCCGGCTGCGAATCGGTTGCCTGGCTTGACCCGCAAAATGAAGAGCACTGGCTTACCGGCCCACAGGGTGAGATTGCCGCGGAACGCCACTTCTCATCCGACGAAGTGACCTCGCGCATGTTGAAAACAGCTCTGGCAACCAAGCAGGCAATCGCTTCCAATCCTTTCCGCACCAAAGATGGGCAGCGAAAGTGGCTGGCGATTGTTCCTGTCGATCAAAAGGACCGCTTTCGTGGATTTGTGATCGCCTCGTTCGATCTTCAACAATCGCTCGATGACATGCTGACTGATATCGAGGGGCTCGGATTCTCTGTCGGCCTGGAGGAAGGCGGCCAGGAGATATATGAGATGGCGGGCAGCAGCAAGGACAATCGCGATCTGGCCGAAGCAGAGGAGCTTGCAGTGGCAAAAGCGATCTGGCATATACAGGTCTGGCCTACACCCGCCGGTCTTCACCAGATACGCTCCAACCTGCCTCAGTTCGTGCTCGGATTCGGCGTCATACTCACGGCGTTGCTGACCTGGCTGGCCTATGCCTACACGCGCCTGACCCGCGAAATCAGCGAGCGGCGCAGGGCGGAAGAGGCAATGCGGATGTCCCAGGCCCGTTTTGCCGGCATCCTGGAGATCTCCGCTGCGGCGGTGATCTCCACGGACAGCGACCAACGCATCACGCTGTTCAACCAGGCGGCAGAAAAGATTTTTGGCTACAAGGCCGGAGAAATGCTGGGCCAGCAGCTGGAGATTCTGGTCCCTGAACATTTCCGCGCGGTGCACCGCCGGCACTTCATAAGCTTTGCTGAGTCAGGCCAGAGAAATCTGATGTTATCTGACCACCGGCTGGTCTTCGGCCGGCGCAGGGACGGAACGGAATTTCCCATGGCGGCCCAGTTGTCAAAGCTGGAGCTCGGTGGCGAGAAGATATTCACCATTCTTTGCAGTGACGTTACCCGCCAGGTCCACTCTGAGGAAGAGCTGCTGCGGGTGCACGATGAGCTGGAGACGCGCGTCATGGCCCGCACCGCAGAGTTGCGCAACGCCAACACTGCTCTGAAAGCGGAGATCACCGAACGCGCCGCGGCGGAGGATGAGGTACGGCAACTCTCCGGCAAGATCATGCGCGTGCAGGATGAAGAGCGCCGCAGCCTGGCGCGGGAGCTGCATGACGGCGCCGCGCAGAATCTGGTTTCCGTCACTCTCACTCTGAACCGCCTGCTCGAGACTTCCTCGCAAAATAGTGAGGATATCCAGGCAGTCGCAGAGTCTCTGCGGCTGGTTGAACAGTGCGCCACTGAGCTGCGCAACATATCGTATCTGTTGCACCCGCCCATGCTTGAGGAGCTGGGCTTAAGCCGCGCTCTGCGGGGCTACGTGGAAGGATTTCAAAAGCGCAGCGGAATCACCATGATGTTGAACGCGCCGCAGGAGATTGGGCCTTTGGATTTCGAGGTGCAGTTGACGGTGTTTCGCATCGTGCAGGAAGGCTTAGCGAACATTTTGAAACACTCTCACAGCGCCACGGCGTTCATTGGCCTTTCCGTTGACGGCGATGAGCTGAAACTGGAGATAGCAGACCAGGGGGGCGGGATGCACGACAGCAATGACGGACCCGGCGTCGGGCTCGCGGGCATGAAAGAACGCGTGCGCCTGCTGGGAGGGCGCTTGAGCATCGACACCGGCGGCACCGGGACAATTATTCGGGCCACCCTGCCCTTGAATGTAGGAAAATCAACGCGCACCCCGGCAAAACGATAGCCTGGCGCTTCGCCAGGATTGTGAATCGGCGAGCTGTGACCAGGGTCACAGCACGCGCGAAATCCGGCTCCGATCATGGATGTTGCAGGCGGGAAACATGGAATTGCCGGCCACCCGCGCGGCTCCCATCAAAAAACCGAGCCCGGCGCGAAGGATCGCCAGCATCACCGAGCGGCTCTTGCTGCTGGCAGGCGTAGTGCTGCTGCTGTTCGTTGCGGCCGCATACCTTCATCGCAGTGTGATGGTACGCCAGCAGCCCCGAACTTCTGGCCCAGAGCGGCTGCATACGGGAATGCTCTCATGGATGCTTCAGAAAATCCGTGGCGAACAGGATGTTTGTGAGCGCCGGAACGGGCCTGGGAACAGCTTGAACAGGAAGAGTTGCCATGATGGGCCTCCTCTCAAAATCACTGTACTGCTCGGACACCGCGCCCTCTGTGACGCGAATCACATCTTCGTCGCTGCACCGCGCCCAGATTTGTACAGTGAGCTACCTGAGACAGCTTTGGAATTTCCTGCAATCAGAGCGGAGCCACAGGTGGATTGCCGTATTTGCGGCATTCGCCATCGTTCTGCATCTGCTCCTGCGGTATGCGTTTAGAATTGGCGCTCTCGATCTCTGTCCGCTCTACGCAGCGCTGGTCATAGGCGGAGTTCCGCTGATCGCGGGGCTCATCGGTCAGATTTTCAAACGGCAATTCGGCTCTGATCTTCTGGCCGGTTTTTCCATTATCACCGGCGTCCTGCTGCACGAGTATCTGGTGGCATGCATCGTGGTGCTCATGCTCTCCGGCGGGTCTGCCCTGGAGCAGTATGCAACGGAGCGCGCTTCATCAGCTCTGCGCTCGATGGCCCGCCGGATGCCCACAACCGCGCATCTTCTGACAGAAGGCGGACTTGTCACCATCGATGCTCAGAGCATCGTGCCGGGAAATTTGATCAGCGTCTTCCCCCATGAGATCTGTCCCGTGGATGGCCAAGTGATCGAAGGTTACGGGGACATGGACGAGTCCTATCTCACCGGAGAGCCGTTCCACATTCACAAGGCGCCGGGATCGCAGGTGCTTTCCGGCGCCGTGAACGGAGATACGGCGCTGAAGGTCCGTGCCACCAGGCTGCCGGTTGACTCGCGGTTCTCGCGCATACTCAAGGTCGTGGAAGAGGCGGAGCAAAACCGGCCGGCTATGCGCCGCATTGCCGATCGCCTGGGTGCATGGTACACGCCGGCAGCACTTCTGCTGGCTCTGCTTGGATGGTTAGTGGGAGGAAGTGCAGATCGTTTTCTGGCCGTTGTGGTCATAGCCACGCCCTGTCCTCTTCTCATCGCGATTCCGGTTGCCATCATCGGCGGAATTTCTCTGGCGGCGCAGCGGGGAATCGTCATTAAGCATCCGGCGATTCTGGAGACGATCGACACCTGCGAGACTTTTTTCTTCGACAAAACGGGAACTCTCACCTACGGACGTCCCGTCCTGAGCGAGATTGTGTGCTTTGCCGGCTTCAGTGACGCGCAAGTACTGTTCTACGCTTCAGGACTGGAGCAATACTCACGTCATCCTCTGGCTCCGGCGGTGGTGAACGCTGCCCGAGCAAGAAACGTCAAGCCGCCGATACCGGCTCAGGCGACGGAACCACCCGGAGAGGGAATCCGCGGCTCGATTGACGGCCATACGGTCCAGATTACGGGCCGCACCAGCCGTGCTCTCGCAAGCGCAATCAAGGCAGCGCTGCCCGCGATGGAAGCGGGACTGGAATGCGTGGTGCTGATCGATGATCAATTGGCCGCGCTGCTCCGCTTTCACGACGAGCCGCGCGAGGACAGCGGCCACTTTGTGCGGCATCTGCGTCCGCATCATGGAGCCAAAGACGTGGTACTCCTCTCCGGCGACCGCCATTCCGAGGTGGAGCACCTGGCAAAGATTGTCGGGATTGAACAGATACATGCAAGCAAAACGCCGGAAGAAAAACTGAACCTGGTCAAACAGGCCGGCGCCAGCGCGCGGACGTTGTTCGTTGGCGACGGCATCAATGACGCTCCGGCCATGCTCGCTGCTACGGCCAGCGTTGCGCTGGGCGGGCAGAGCAGTGATGTGGTCTCTGAAGCCGCGGATGCCGTGGTGCTGGATTCGTCGCTGCGCCGGGTCGATGAGTTGATGCACATTGCGCGGCGCACGCGGACCATCGCGCTGCAAAGCGCTGTGGGTGGCATGCTCTTGAGTGTGGCAGGAATGGGGTTGGCGGTGGCGGGTCTCTTGCCCCCGCTGGCGGGCGCCATATCCCAGGAGATCATCGATCTCGCGGCTGTACTGAACGCGCTGCGGATCACCTTGCCCGCGGGTCAGATGAGTGACTTTTGATCTCTTCCGCCGGGACGACGGTGCGCGCTGCTACTTACTCACCCCATGAGTTGCTGCTTTGCTTTGTCTGTGGCTCAATGGCACCGGTAAAGCACAGCAGCGCCTGCTCACTGTCATTCCGGATTTCCACGCGCACCGGAAACCCGGCTGGATCCTTGAACAGCGTGATTGAGCCGGGCCCGGAGATCTCAAAAACGCGGGATTTGCCGTCGATGCTGGCGCTGATCGAGATGATTTGAACTCCATTTTGCGTCTGGTGCGTGGTAACGGACTGGAGCGGGTGCGAAATGCATTCCACCTTCCACTCGCCTTCGCCTTCGCGCCGCCGCTCCAGCGTCATCTCAATGTTCTTGAGATTGCTTTGCAGCCAGCAGCACAACGCTTCCCACGATGATGCGGTGAGCGCCCGGCTGGCTTCAGCTTCGCGGGAGACCCTGGACTGGGCCGGGTCTCGTGCAGTGGCCATAGCGCCTCCTTCAGAGATGGTCGCGAACGGTTAACACCGGGCATCCAGCGAAACGCACGATTTTAGACGCGACGGACCAGTGTGCGTGATCGGCCAACAGGCGCGACTGAGTTACCGATAAAACGATCAGGTCGGCACGCGTCTGCTCTGCGGTGGCAAGAATCGTCTCCGTCAAATCGCCGGTTTCAACCCGGAACAGTGGCGTGCACCACAGAGCGGCGTCTTCGGGAACAAGCTGCTGCATCCGCAAAGCGGCAGACGCACGCGTACTCTCCTCTTCAGCTCTTTTCAAAACGTGCAGCAGGTTGAGGATGGAATTGGATTCTTCGGCGAGGGCGACAGCGTATTGGGCGGCGCGAAGCGAGTTCGGCTCCATGTCTGTGGGCAGCAGAATGGAGGAAAAAAGGGCGTTCTGTTTGCGGACATGCGGCCCCACTGTGAGGACGGGGATGCTGCTGTTGCGAAACAGAGCTTCAGCTTTGGATCCCATGACCAGCCGCTCCACATTCGTGGCGGCGTGAGTGCCGATGATGAGCAAGTCAGCGTTGTATTTTGTTATCAGGCCGGAAATCTCGCGGAGAACGTCGCCTTGAACCACCGCCACGGAGCACTGTGCACTGCTCCGAAGGTACGGTTTCATTCCCAGCCGTATTTTGGCCTCGATTTCAGCGGGCGTCTGCGCCAGCGTTTCCGCCACAACGTCCATCACATGAGCGACTATCAATCGTGATCCATACTGATGCGCGAATTCGGCCGCAATCTTCAAGGTGTTCTCTGAGGAGACCGAGAGATCAACAGCCACAAGGACGTTGGCGAAGTGCACCCGTGATGTCTGGAGATGCAATTCGCGCGAGAGAGAAGAAGAGGGCGGATTCATAAAGCCTCCGACCCTTCAGACTAGGAGTGTCTCAGGTGTGGAACCGTGACCTGCATCACGCGGCACGCATGACCTGTCTGTTTACCGGCGGCCGGCGCTGCCGCTCATGCGTCGCCGGAGGATGTGAGCACGGTCACAGCCGGGCCGTTCGCGCGGGAGCACCATTAACTGTAAATCCCGCGAAAGGAGAAACCCGTATGACATTTCTCCAGGAATTCATGCTGAGCCGCGGGCATCCGCGGCAGATTATCCTGCACGTCGTCGGGGGAATCTGGACGGTGTATTTCCTCTGGCGACATGAATGGATCTGGGCCCTGGGGTGCTTCGCGGTTGCAGAGCTCATCTCTGAAATGCTATCCACCGAGACCGGCGCTGAGCTGCTGGCCCAGACCACGCTGGGGAAGCTGATGCTGCTGCACGCGGTCCCGGTGAACTTCTTTGTGCAGGTCGCCGGCGGCCTGTTCCTGCTCTACAGCATCTGGATGCATTCGCTGACGGGAATCATGGGCGCGACCTCCGTGATTCTGCTGGGTCATTTTGTGGGATGGAGCAAAGTGAACTCCGCTCTATGAATCGGAAGTACGCACGTCGCAGGAAAGGGACGGAAGAATGAAACCGGTAGCCGTATTCTATGCAACTCGTGAAGGCCATACGCGGAAGATCGCTGACCACATCGCCAGGCGATTGGAATCACGCGGCCTGCCCGTCGACCTGCGAAACATAAAAATCGGAGCGAATCCCGGCGATCTCTGCCGGTACTCTGCGATTGCGCTGGCTGCCTCCGTCCATGGCGGGAGTCATGAGCAGGAGATGGCCTGCTTTGCTAAAGCGCATCGCGAGCAGCTCGATAATCTACCGGCGTGGTTCTTTTCGGTGACGCTTAGCCAGGCCGGAGCACAGCGTAGCGGCGATCCCCCGGAAAGGCATCAGCAGTTTGTGGCTGACGTAGACCAGATGGTGGCGAAATTTTGCGCTGACACCGGATGGCTGCCCAGGCACATTGTTCCCGTGGCCGGAGCTCTGTGTTACAGCAAATATAACTTTCTGGTTCGCTTCATCATGAAGCGGATTGCGGCGAAGGCCGGGGCTGATACCGACACCTCTCGCGATTATGAATACACAGACTGGGTCGCGCTCGATCGCGCTGTAGACCAGATGGCAGACGAAGTTCTCGACGGCGCAGCGCCAGCGCAGCATGAACTGGCAACGAAGGTCTGATGCGCCGGCCACCCGGGAAGCTCTCAACGCAACGAAATTATTTGCCCCTCTTCGGCAACTCGAATGAAGTCGAGGTAAATCCAGGAAAGGCATGCCGGTCGGCATCCTGGGAAAGCTCCTGAGCAAGGAAGTCGTGTTCCAGCCCCTGTTCGCGGAGTTCTTCCATCAACTCAGATTCCATTCTGGTTAGCGCATCGCGTAATGCAATGGGCATTCGCTCCCCTAATCCAAATGCCTCCGGATTGTTCAATACGCGGCCGAGATCAAGGTAGAGTTCTTTGATCCGGTTTCTCATAACGCCTCCTCCGCAACACTCTGCCGACACTCGAGCGAGTTTTGGTGAGAGCAGTTCTCGTTTAAATTATTGGCCGCAAATTCAGGGCAGGGTGTGACGGCGGTCACTGTGATGTGATTCTTCCTGGGCAGGTCAGCGGAAAACTGTGACAGTCATCACGGCCCATATCGTGTTTCGCATTTACAAATGATTCAGGTAGCAGACGCAAGGGAAGCAATGGCGATGAATGCGCCTGCTCCTTGGCGATGCTCACAACAATCAAATCGCTGCTTCTTCCGCTGTTGCTGGCAGCGGGCTTCTCGCTTCATGCTGGCGCGATCCAGGGTACCCAGGATTCATGCCGAGAAATCAGGGAGCATGGGTTGCAGCCGGGTGGT
>DASTJB010000111.1:0-11966 GCA_035717005.1 Candidatus Angelobacter sp. | reverse complement strand
GAACGACGCGCTCCACGCCCTTGCGCGTGTTGAAATCTTCCTGCGTGGCAATTTCGTCGGCAGTTCCCTGCTTGAGCACGCCGCCGGCGTCGACGTACGGGCCTTCAGTGTTTTCGCGCACGACGACAAAGTCCACATGCTCGGGCTTCACGCCCTTGAGGGGGCAGAGCGATTCATCCAGCAGTTTGACCGGGCGCACGTTGGCGTAGAGGTCCATGCGGAAGCGCATGCCCAGCAGAATTTCTTTGGCATGAATATTCGAGGGCACGCGCGGGTCGCCCAGCGCGCCGACGAAGATGGCGTCAAAGTCGCGCGCCAGCATGGCGAAGCCGTCAGCGGGGATGGTGGTCCCATCTTTCAGGTAGCGGTCGGCCGACCAGTCAAACGTGGTGAACTCGACCGCCGCGCCCGTGGCTTCCACCACTTTCAATGCGGCGGGAATGACCTCTTTGCCGATGCCGTCGCCGGGGACCACGGCGATGTGTTTTTTTGCCATACGGGAGGAATATACCAAAAGCGCTCACCACGGAGACGCGGGGTTCTTTCTGAAATCCCTCCCCTTCGGCAAGCTCAGGGTCGGGACTTCAGAGAGAGGGAACATCTTGCGTCCCTGGAGTGTCCATTATTCCAGCGCGCTAAACCAACCGGCCTGAAAAGGCCGGAAACAATGGAGTAAAACCATGTCCATGAGCACAGGAGCGCGCAATGGCCCGGCGGCGGAGATCAACGTGACGCCGCTGATCGATGTATTGCTGGTGCTGCTGATCATCTTTATGGTGATCCTGCCCAAGCACGAACTGGGCGAGCTGGCGCAAATCCCGCTGCCGAATACACAGACGCCGCCGGTGAATCCGCCGGAACCGATTGTGATCCAGTTGAAAGATCACGGCACGGGCCAGCGGCCGGACGTCGCCATCAATCAGAAGCAGGTAGCGTGGGACGAACTGGAGCCGCAGCTGGCAGCCATTTATCGCGTCCGCGCGGACCGCACGGCATTCGTGAAGGGCGACCCGGACATAGAATTCTCATTCGTAGCCGAGGCGCTGGACATCAGCCATCGCGCCGGCGCAGACCGGGTGGGGCTCCTGGGGAAATTGCCATAATTGCCATCAACGCCAGAATCCGAAATTGGAAACACTTTTAGCCGCAGGAGAAACGAAAGGACGCCTGAAGACGGCGCGGGCCTCAAGAATAGATACATCTTCGTGAACGGTCTGCTGTTCGTCTGTAACTCTTTGTGTGCTCTGTGCTTAAAGGTTTCCCAGCACCTACCCGGTCACGTTGTTTTTTACCAGAAATAAGCGTATTATGAAGAAGTTGTAGCTGGTTTCGGCCCGGACCGGAAGGTGGGTTCGGGTGGGTTGTACACCCCAATTCGTGGCGAACGTACCAGTGGGCTGATTGCCCACTTTTATTTTGCGTCTTTAGTTTCTGTCGCTGCGCTCCAAACCGCTACCCGGTTTCGGCAGCCTGAATGTTCCTTGGCTCCTGAAACAGAGCGGCTCGGCGCGCAAGTCGGCCGCGCCGCTTGAAACAAGCAAGCAGAATGGCGCTGGAGCTTAACAAAATTCGCGAGATTGCGGACCGCGTGGCGGCGGCGCATGGGGTTGAAGTTGTCGAGGTAGAGATGCGGGGCGGCGGCAAGGCACGCACGCTCAGAATCACCATCGACAAGCCGGAGGGCGTAACGCACGAGGATTGCGCCAACGTCAGCCGCGAGGTTTCGACCATCCTGGACGTGGAAGATGCGGTGCCGGGAGCAGCGTACACGCTGGAAGTTTCGTCGCCGGGGCTCGATCGGAAGCTGGCGACGGCGCAGGATTTCACTCGCTTCACCGGCAGCCGGGTCAAGCTGATGACGCGCGAGCCGGTGAACGGCAACAGGCATTTTGAAGGCCGGTTGCAAAGTTTTGCCGATGGCAAGCTCGCGCTGGAGACGATCACCAGCAAGAAGAAGCCGAAGCCGGGACACCCGCAGCACGGCCAGAGGGTCGAAATCGAGCTGGCGAATGTGGAGAAGGCGAATCTGGTGCCAGAGATTTGAGTAATCGCCGTAATCGCGCGGAATCGCCGAGATCGGAGAAGCGAATGCCGGGATGGGTGGATCTAAGTCCTTTGGAATCCTAGTTAGGGTACCGGGGGGGTAGGGGTGGTCGCGAGGATCGGATCATCGGGAGATCGGGTGATCTGGAAACCAAGAGCCGAAAGCTAGCTGCTGATAGCTGATTTGGAGTCATAGGGAAGAAATAATTTTATGGCAAGCGAAATCTATAACGTGATTGACGCTCTCAGCCGGGAGAAGGGCATTGACCCGCAGATTGTGGTGAGCGCGGTGGAAGACGCGATTGTCGCCGCCACGCGGAAAAAAGATAAGAGCCAGGAGAACCTGCGCGGCGAGCTGGACAAAGAGACCGGCATGATCCGCGTGTATGCGGTGAAGAGCATTCTGCCGTCGGAAGACGACATTGAAGATCCGCAGCTGGAGATTTCGCTGGAAGAGGCCAAGGCCATCGATCCCAACGCCGAAGTCGGCGGCGAGGTGCGCTTCCTGAAATCGACAGAAGGGCTGGGCCGGATCTCCGCGCAGATTGCCAAGCAGATCATCTTTCAGAAGGTGCGCGAAGCCGAGCGCGACACGGTCTACAACGAGTACATCGGCCGCGTGGGCGAAGTGTTGAATGCCACCATAAAGCGCATTGAAGGGCCGGACGTGATCCTGGACATCGGCAAGGCCGAAGCCAAGATGTCAAAGAAGGAGCAGTCGCGGCTGGAGTCGTTCTCCATCGGCGAGCGCGTGCGCGTGGTCCTGGTGCGCGTGGACAAAAACTCTAAAGGCCCGGCGGTGATCGTTTCCCGCGCCGCGCCTGAGCTGGTGCAGAACCTGTTCCAGACCGAAGTCCCGGAGATTTACGACGGCACGGTGCAGATTCGTGCCATTGCGCGCGAAGCCGGCGAGCGCACGAAGATTGCCGTGATGTCGCGAGACAAGGAAGTGGATGCCGTGGGCGCGTGCGTCGGCATGAAGGGCATGCGCGTGCAGTCGATCATCCGTGAGCTGCGCGGAGAGAAGATCGACATCATCGAATACCACGAAGACCCGGTCGTCTTCGCGGAAAAGGCCTTGCAGCCGGCGAAGGTCAGCCGCGTGACCGTCATTGATCCCTCGGACAAGCACCTGGAAGTGGTGGTCGATGACAGCCAGCTCTCGCTGGCCATCGGCAAGAAGGGGCAGAACGTGCGGCTGGCGGCCAAGCTGCTGGGCTGGAAGATCGACATCAAGAGCGAGGAAGAAAAGCGCCAGGAAGTGGAGCAGCAGATGGAGTCGCTGGTGAGCCAGCAGGCCACGCCGCTCGAGAAAGTCACTGACCTGGGCGAAGCGCTGATTACCAAGCTGCATGAGGCAAACATCACCACCGTGGAGCAGCTGGCGGACATGACGCCGGAGCAGCTGGAAGAGCTGCCCGGAGTTGGTCCTAAAACAGTGGAAAAAATCAGCATTGCGGTGAATAATTACTTTTCCAGCCTGGAAGGGTCGGCCGGCGCCGCAGCTCCTGAAGCCGGTGAGACCGCCTCTCAAGAAGCCGGGCAAGTTGGCGAAACCGCAACCGAAGCGGCTGCGGGCGAGCCGGGTGCGCCGGAGTACACCGAGCAGGCCGGCGAGGTTGCCGGAGTAGTAGAAGATGCGGCGGAAGTTCCCGTCGAACCGCCAGTGGAAGGCTCGGCGGCGGCGGAAACAGAGCCGGAAGAAAAGAAATCGGAAGAAGAAACATCGTAGTGAGATTTCACGCGCTGCAAGCTGGCGTCAAGTCAAACACCGTGAGGTCCTTATGATCGCGTAGCAGGAAAACCTGGAGGAAATCGAGAGCGGATGAAAATTCGAATCAATGATCTGGCCAGAGAGCTTGAGGTGAAAGCCAAGGCAATTCTGGATATTTTGCCGGACGTCGGGGTCACGGAAAAGAAGACCCACTCAAGTTCGATTGAGGAGGATGAGGCGGTACGGGTGCGCAGGCACTTCACCGCAAAGTCCGGCTCTGGGGCCAAAGAAAAGCCCGCGGCGGAAAGCAAGCCGAAGATCGATTTCTCCAAGGTGCACAAGCCCGGAGACGTGGCCAGGCTGCTCCGGGAGCGCGAACAGCAGAAGCAGCAGCCGCCGGCGCGCCCGATTGCCGCGAAGCCCGCGGCGCCTCCAGCGGTAAAGCCGCAGGCCCCGGCTCCACCGGCAGTACCAACCGCAGAAAAACCCGCGGCTGTTGTTACTTCGAAACCGGCTGCACCCGCAGCAGAAAAGAGTGTTGTGGTTACACCTCCTGCAGCCAAGCCAGCAGCCGCTGTTGTAGTTCCGCCGCCTCCACCGCCTGAAAAGCCAGCCGCACCGCCCGCAGTGGTGGTTACGCCTCCGGCCCATCCACCGGCAGCGACAGTTGCGCCTCCGCCGGCACAGCCGAAAGCGCCGCCGACACCGGCAGCGCCGCCCCAGGCTGCCGCGCCGCCAACTCCTGCTGCGCCACCCAAGCCAACACCGGGCCAGCCGATTGTTCAGCAGCGCCGGATGATCACGCCGCAGACCGGCCCGCGTCCTGTTTACACCGCTCCGCCGCCACGTCCGGCGGCTTCAGGCGCGCCGCAGGGCAGCGGCAGACCGATGCACGCCGGTCCGGGACAGCGTCCGCAGGGCGTAGTCCGCGGACAGCCCATTTTCCAGCGCCCGCGACCATCGGGTCCGGGAGGAGCTCCGGGATCGCGCCCGCCCTATGGCGGCGGCAGACCGGGCGAGCAGCGTCGCGGTCCGCATCCAACCAGCACTCCGCGTGCAGGATTCCCGCCGCGTCCAGGAATGGGCGTAGGTCCGGGAGTGCCTCCACCGGCGCCGGGCAGGCCCGCGCGTCCGGGCGGACCGGCACGCAGGCCAGGCCAGCCGTATATTCCGCGTGAAAAAGAAGGCACGATGAAGGGCTTTGTTCCGCCGCCACGGCTGGCGGTTTCGAACGAGCCGCTTCCCATCACGCGCTCCATCACGCTCGCTGAAGGTATCAGCGTGAAAGACCTGGCGGAAAAGCTGGGTGTGCGCGCAAAGGACCTGATCGCCCGCCTGCTGATGAAAGGCGTGATGGCCACGGTGAACCAGTCGCTCGACTTCGAGTTGGCCAAGGACCTGGCGCGGCATTTTGGCGCAGATGCGCAGTCCATTACTTTTGAAGAACAGGCGGCGCAGGACCTGGTTGCCATGACCGGCGGTACGGAACAGAGCGTTGCGGCCGCAGCCGTGGTGCGCCCGCCTGTGGTAACCATCATGGGCCACGTCGATCACGGAAAGACTTCGCTGCTTGACGCCATCCGTGAAACTGACGTTGCCGGCGGCGAGGCCGGCGGAATCACGCAGCACATCGGCGCATACAAAGTGAAGATCACCAAGCCGGATTCCCCGGCCTTCGGACGCGAGATCGTCTTCCTGGATACCCCGGGTCACGAAGCCTTCACGCGCATGCGCGCGCGCGGCGCCAAGGTCACCGACATTGTGGTGCTGGTAGTCGCAGCGGATGACGGCGTGATGCCGCAGACGCTTGAAGCCATTGACCACGCCAACGCCGCCAAGGTACCGATCATCGTGGCGGTCAACAAGGTCGATAAGCCCGACGCTCTGCCGGAGCGGGTGAAGAAGCAGCTGGCCGACCGCGGCCTGATGCCGGAAGACTGGGGCGGCACGACGGTGTTTGTCGATGTCTCAGCCAAGAAGCGCACCAATCTCAACCTGCTGCTGGAAATGGTCTGCCTGGTCGCCGATCTCGGAGACCTGAAAGCCAATCCTGAGCGTCCTGCAACCGGAACGGTTGTGGAAGCCAAAGTCGATCGCGGCCGCGGCATTGTGGCCACCGTGCTGGTGCAGAACGGAACCATGCGCGTGGGCGACAGCTTTATCGTAGGCAACACTTTCGGCAAGGTTCGCGCCATGTTTGACGATCGCGGCAAGGCCGTGGAGCAGGCCCCGCCTTCCACTCCGGTGGAAGTGCTGGGACTGGAAGGGCTGCCGCAGTCGGGCGACTCACTGATGGTGGCCGACCGTGAAAAGGCGCGGCAGATCGCCGAGTATCGCGAACAGCGCGCGCGCGAAGCCGCGTTGGCCAAGAGCTCCAAGCTTTCACTGGAAGGCCTGGCCGAGCAGATCAAGACCGCCGGGACCAAGGAATTGCCGATCATCCTGAAGGCCGACGTGCAGGGCTCAGCCGAGGTGCTGGCCGATACGCTGAGCAAGCTCTCGACCGAGAAGGTCAAGATCAAGATCCTGCACACCGGCGTGGGCGCGATCAACGAAAACGACGTGCTGCTGGCGTCGGCGTCGAATGCCGTGATCATCGGCTTCAACGTGCGGCCGGAGCGCAAGGCGCAGGAACTGGCGGACATGGAGAAGATCGATATCCGCCTGCACTCGATCATCTACGAACTTCAGGACGAGATCAAGAAAGCCATGGCCGGACTGCTGGAGCCGATCATCAAGGAAAGCTACCTTGGCCGCGCCGAGGTGCGCGAGACCTTCCGCGTGCCCAAGGCGGGGACCGTGGCGGGCTGCTACGTGCTGGATGGCGTAATCAAGCGCGATTCCGAAGTTCGTCTGGTACGCGATGGCGTGCCGGTGTACAAGGGCAAGATCGGCTCACTCAATCGCTTCAAGGACGACGCCAGCGAGGTGCGCAACGGCATGGAGTGCGGCATCAACATCGCCAATTTCAACGACGTGAAAAAAGGCGATGTGATCGAGGCCTTCGTGACCGAGCGGATCGCAGCCGAGATTGGGGTTGTTTAGACTCATTCCGCATCGAGCCATTTCAGGCCCGGTTGATGCCGGGCCTTTTTGTTTGCGCGCGCCCAAGCTGAAACTATTTCCGCCACTGGGGCGCATGCTTGCCGCGCCGGTCATTTACAATCGAAACCAAACACCTACTCATCTATGGACCTCAAGAATCTGTCTCCTGCCATGGTCTCTCAGCTCGCAGCGATGGTTGAGAGCTACATTTCCGACAGTCGAAAGCAGTACGCCTCGCAGGCGGTGTCGCTCACGGAAGCTCAGCGTGCGGCAATGCAGCCGTTCTTCCCTGCTGACGTCCTCGACCGCGTGCGGCTCTGTGTGCTACACAACGGCCGCGTGCCTAATCCTTCCATGTATTCCATGGCAAAGATGATGGGCATCCGCAACCTGCCGGATTTTTCCGGGATGGCGGCCATTACTTTTGTCGACGTGCTGGTCTCGCATGAAGAATTCACCCATGACCTGCTTTTTCACGAGCTGGTGCACGCCGTACAGTACGCGCAGCTTGGCGTGAAAGAATTCGCGGCGCGCTACGTGAACGGCTTTATCCAGGGCGGCAGCTACGAGGAAATTCCGCTGGAGAAGAACGCGTATTCGCTGGAAGGGCGCTTCAGCGCAGACCCGAGTCAGGTATTTTCCGTGGCCGACGAAGTTCGGCGCTGGAGTGCGTCAGTTTGAAGCTGACGCACTACGAGTGTCAGCGTCCCGCGATTCGTTTACGAATCGCGGGCCTTTAGGCAGACGTTCATCGCGCAGCGATGAATTTTTCTACCGGCACATCAAACGGTTTTGGAAAGACCGCACTGATGCACTACCTGCAGGCGCCGCGCTGCTAATATATCTCCATGACCGGACGCCCCACTGCCAGCGAAGCCGCGCCCTACTACTTCACTTACATTGACCGCATCCAGGACCAGAACATCGTGCATGCGCTGGAGGCGCAGCTGGATGAGATCCTGCCGCTGCTGCACCGGATCTCCGAAGAGAAATCCCTCCATCGTTATGCGCCGGACAAGTGGAACATTCGCGAGCTCTGGCGGCACGTCAATGACACGGAGCGCGTCTTCGTCTTCCGCGCTTTGTGGTTTGCGCGCGCATTGCCGGGCGCGCTGCCCAGCTTTGATCAGGACATCGCCGTAGCCGGCGCGCGGTGCGATGAAGTTCCCTGGGCCAGCTACGTAGATGAGTTTCGCGAGATACGACAGGCGACGGTCAGCTTCTTCCGCAACCTGCAGGAAGACGCGTGGACGCGGAGCGGCACTGCCAGCGACAAACAATTCACGGTAAGGGCATGCGCTTACATCGTCGCCGGACACGTGGCGCACCACGCCGCCATCCTTCGCGACAAGTATCTCTGATCGCCGGCAATCAGCGCTCAACCCGTTGACGTTCTTCAGCAGATCAGTGCTACTTTGATGCGTCTTTGCCTGCCGGGCAGGGCGCCGTTGCAGGATCAATTGATCCTTTTCGATTACTTCCGTGTTTTCTTTTCCCGCCATATGTGAGCGCCGTCACAGTAACGCTGGATGCCGCGCCTCAAGATAATGGGTTATTGCTGGAGGAAGGCAGCGAGTGCACTCGCCTTCCTCGGAGGCAGCATTTATGAGCTCGGTTCTTGAGGTCCAAGAGGTATCCGTCCGGCCCGTTTCACGGCCCAGCCCCACTGTGGCAGCGGCGCCCAACTACACAGAGTTCCGTCCTTTGTTTTCGCATAGCCTGCTGGAGCGGAGCGGAATCGAACGCCGGCGTCGCGCCGGGAGCGCCGCATTTTCTCTCATGCTGCAGAGCATCCTGGTCATTGTGCTGGTCCTGCTTCCGCTGTGGTTTGTTGATTCGCTGCCGATGCATCAACTGGTGACCTTCCTGGCCGCTCCGCCTCCTCCGCCCGCGCCGCCTCCTCCGGCCGCGCCTGAGGTCAAAGTCGTGAAGATGGTGAGCCAGGTCCTCAACGGGCAATTGCTGGCCCCGAGCAAGATTCCCAGGACAGTCAAGATGATCAAAGAGGAAGAGGCCCCGCCGCCGGCAATGGGAGTCGCCGGGGGTGTAATTGGCGGAGTTCCTGGCGGGCAAAGCGGAGGCGTGATTGGATCATTACTGAGTGATGCCAATCGTAGCGGGCCGCCGGTCGCCGCGGAGATTCCAAAGCGGGTACGCGTCTCGACTGGCGTCGCCGTGGGTCTGCTTCAGAAAAGGGTTGAGCCGCTGTATCCCATGATCGCGCTCAAGGCGCGTATCCAGGGCACGGTGCAGCTGCACGCACTCATCTCCAAAGAGGGCCGGATCGAGAACCTGCAGCTGATCGAAGGCCATCCCATGCTGGTGGAGGCGGCCATCAACGCGGTCCGCCAGTGGCAATACAAGCCCTATCAGCTCAGCGGCGAGCCAGTGGAAGTGGAGACGACCGTCTCCGTCAACTTCCACATTGACCGCTAAGCGCGCGCCGGTTGTAACGGTTCGATCTACTGTTCCAGGCTGGCTGTGAGCCGGACTTCGCAATCCTCCATCACAGCGATTTCGCGCTGCGATCTAGATTTCAGCACACGTAATCCTCTGTGTTCCTTTGTGTCCTCTGTGGTAAAGCTCTAATTTCCAACCACGCTGGTGCAGAAGGCACACCGGCGCGCCCCGATCGGGATTTCGCTCAGGCACTCCGGGCACTTTTTGCTGGTGGGATCCGCCGGGACGGCGTTGCGTGCGGCCCGCGCTTTCCAGGCGTTCATCGGCGCAACCATGAAGAAGTAAACCGCGGCCGCAACCAGCAGGAACGAGATCAGCGCGTTCAGAAAAGTGCCGTAGGAGATCACGGCGCCGTTGATGGTGGCGTTAAACGCGGAGAAGTCCGGTTTACCCACGATCGCCGCGATCAACGGCGTGAGGATATTGCTGACGAACGAAGAAACCACGGCGCCGAACGCGGCTCCTATGACCACGGCCACCGCCAGGTCAATCACGTTGCCCCGCATGATGAATTGCCGGAATCCTTTGAACATATTCCCCTCCTGTATGGCGCATGATGATACCGCAGGCTCGCCGTCATACGTCAACCGGCTTGTTCTTCGTCTCATTTATAATCGAGGGTTTACACCGCGAGGTCAGACCACACAGTGTCATTCGAAGATAGTGTTTATCAGCTGCGGCAGCAGAAACTGCGGGAGATCGAAGCGCTGGGCCAGCAGGCCTATCCGCACAAGTTCGCCATTACGCACACCGTTCCGCAGATTCTGGGCGAGTTCGGCCCCAACACCGCCGAAGAGCTGGAAAAAGGGCGCGTGAACGTGAAGGTCGCCGGCCGCATCATCTCTTTGCGTCTTCAGGGCAAGGCCGGATTCGCCCACCTGCAACAGGGCGGACAGCGGCTGCAGATCTACGTGAAGCTGGATTTTGTCGGCGAAAAAGGTTTTGCCCTGTACAAGCTGCTCGATTTGGGAGACCACATCGGCGTCAGCGGCTACCTGTTCCGCACCCGCACCGGCGAACTGACGGTGCACGTGGAACAGATTACCTTTCTGGCAAAAGATTTCCTGCCATTGCCGGAAAAATGGCACGGGCTGAGTGACGTGGAGCTGCGCTATCGCCAGCGCTATGTCGATCTGGTCATGAACCAGGAGGTGCGCGAGGTCTTCGTCAAGCGCAGCAAGGTGGTGCAGTCGATAAGGCGTTTTCTGGATGCGCGCGGTTACGTTGAAGTCGAAACGCCGATGATGCAGCCGATCGCCGGCGGCGCCACGGCGCGGCCCTTCGTCACGCACCACAACACGCTCGATATCAACCTCTTTCTGCGCATTGCGCCGGAGCTGTATTTGAAACGGCTGGTGGTTGGCGGCCTGGAGCGCGTGTATGAGATCAACCGCAACTTCCGCAATGAAGGCATCTCCACGCAGCATAACCCTGAGTTCACCATGCTCGAGTTCTACCAGGCCTACGCCGATTACCACGACATGATGCAGCTCACCGAAGAGATGCTGGCGCAGGTGGCGCGCGACGTGAACGGCACGACCAAGGCCAGCTTCGACGGCAAGGAATTTGATTTTGCCGACTGGCAGCGCCTCTCCATGCGTGAGGCCATCATTAAATACTGGCCTGGAGCCGCGGCCCCGAAGCCGGAGCTTGCCGACTTTGCTACGCATGAATCGGTGGAGAAGCTGGTGCAGCGCCTCAACGCGCACCATACGCCGCACATGCCTTACGATCCCAAAGATCCGCCGGGAAAAACGATCGCCGCGATGTTTGAGAACGTGGCGGAGCACCACCTGATCCAGCCGACGATTCTCTACGACTTCCCGGTGGCGATCTCGCCGCTTTCGAAGAACAAGCGCGACGAACCCGACTGGGTGGAGCGCTTTGAAGTTTTCATCGGGGGCCTGGAGATCGGCAACGCCTTCAGCGAGCTCAATGATCCTGAGGAGCAGCGCCGGCGTTTCGAGCAGCAGCTTCAGGAAAAAGCCCGCGGTGACGAAGAGGCTCACGCCATGGATGAAGATTACATCCGCGCACTCTCCTACGGCCTGCCGCCGACCGGAGGCGAAGGCATCGGCATCGACCGGCTCACCATGCTGCTGACGGATTCGCGCTCAATCCGCGACGTGATCCTGTTCCCGCTGCTGAGACCACATCAAGAAAACGTGGAAGAGGGCGACAAACCGAACGAAACATGACGGCGGGCTGCTAGCTTCTAGCCGCTGGCTACCAGCTGGAAGCCAGCAGCCAACAGCCTATCGCCAGTACGGAGTACGTTTAAAATAGAGATCATGCCGACCGGCCCTGAAATTCGCGAGAAATTCCTGCGCTTCTTTGCCAGCAAAGGGCACAAACGCGTGCACTCGTCATCGCTGGTGCCCGCCAACGATCCCACCCTGCTGTTCACCAACGCGGGCATGAACCAGTTCAAAGACGTCTTTCTGGGCGTGGAGAAGCGCGACTACAACAAGGCGGCCACGTCACAGAAATGCGTTCGCGCCGGCGGCAAGCACAATGACCTGGAGAACGTGGGCTTTACCACGCGCCATCACACGTTCTTTGAGATGCTGGGCAATTTTTCGTTCGGCGATTACTTCAAGGCGGAGGCCATCGAGTTTGCCTGGGATCTGATCACGAAAGATTACGGGTTGCCCAAAGATAAACTCTACATCACCGTCTTCCGCGAGGATGACGACGCCGACGC
>DASTJB010000110.1:0-5235 GCA_035717005.1 Candidatus Angelobacter sp. | reverse complement strand
AGAAGACTCTCGACGAACTGGGCATCTAGTGGCGCGGAGCGAAGACGATTTTGGTTCAAACAAGGCCCCCGAGGGGGCGCATGGCAGTGGGCAAGCGGCTGGCCATGTTTCGGTTCTTTTAAAAGAAGCGATCGACTTTTTAGCAATCCGGCGCGGCGGCACCTATATCGACGCGACCCTGGGTTTGGGCGGCCACAGTTTAGAAATCGCAAGGCGCCTCGGCCCACAGGGTCATTTGATTGGCTTCGATAAGGACACCCACGCGCTGGAATTGGCTCGACGGAGACTTGACAGTCTCGAAGGCGAGCGGCCGCGAATCACATTGCTGCACAGCTCATTCGCCGACGTAGCCCGGTATGTTTCGCCGGCGAAAGCGGATGGGTTGCTGGCTGACCTGGGCGTGAGCTCGTTGCAGTTCGGTGACGCGGCACGCGGATTCAGTTTTCAGGCGGAAGGACCGCTCGACATGCGGATGGACCCGCACGGCGAGCGCACCGCCGATCAAGTGGTAAACCACATGCGCGAAGAAGACCTCGCGAATGTGATTTACGAATTCGGTGAGGAAAGGAGGTCGCGGAGAATCGCCAGAGCCATTGTCCGGGCGCGGCCGATAAGAAGTACCGCTCATCTGGCACAAGTCATATCGGCTGCGCTCCGGTCAATGAATACCGGGGCTCATCAAAGGATTCATCCAGCGACCACAACTTTCCAGGCAATCCGAATCTTCGTAAACCGCGAACTGGAGGACTTACAGGCGCTGATGGATGCTGCGCCTGACGTCCTGAAGCGGGGAGGCAGGCTGGTGGTGATCAGCTTCCACTCCCTGGAAGACCGCATCGTGAAAGACGCACTGCGGGATGGAGCCAAAGCCGGCATCTTTGAGGTTCTGACTAAGAAGCCGCTCACGGCGACGCAAGAAGAGATCGATCGCAATCCAAGGTCGCGCAGCGCGAAACTGCGGGCCGCGGAGCGTAAATAAGTTTGGCTTCGCCTGGCCGTGGTAGGCAGGTGAAGCAAAAGGTTTCCGGGGAGACGCTGCCTTCCTTTTTGTACTTGGGCGAATTACTTCCTCTTAACAGCGTCGCCCCGGAATAAAAGACCCCTCGAGAAAAGCAGAGGACAAAGCAATGTTTCAAGGAACAACGATTGAAGAGCTGATCAACAGTGTGGTGCGTGCGGAAGATCACGCCCGCGAACAGGAAAAGCTGCAAGCTTTGGCGCTGGAGCGTCAATATCCACTGCGCCGCTATGAATGGCGACAGGAAATGGTTGAGGTAGCGTAAATGGCCGCGACGGCAATGCAGATTACGGGAATGATCACGCCGGTAGACTCTCGCGCAGCGGTGCGCCGCAGCGTCGCCGGGATCACGCCGGAATTTTACTTTCAGAAAACAATCGACAATTCCCGGCTGGTTAAAGTGAGCGATCCGCAGCGCCGGCGCGAGATCAGGATCTTTTCAGTCGCTGTAGCCGCACTGTTCATGGTCATGATGTTTTATGCGTGGCAGCACTTCAGCTCCATTGAATACGGCTATCGCATTGAAGCGCAGAAGGCCGAGCGCGATCGCCTGGTTGAAGTGAATCGCACGCTCACGCTGGAAGCGGCTTCATTGCGCGATCCAGGCAGAATCGATGCGCTGGCCCGAAAGATGGGACTCGAATCAACGCAGCCGGGACAGGTGATCCGCCTGAATCCGGAAGATGTGGGCGCACCCATCATGGCGCAGGCGACGACCGTGGCTGTGATTACAGCGCAGTAATCTGGCTGCAGCATAAGTTTTGGTTGGTGGACCTTGCTCCGGAATTTCCGGTGCTTGATGGCGACTCCGGAAAAACTGCCGGAGTTGTCATTTTTTTTTGGCCGCTGCGTTCCGAACCACTCGAGGAGCGTTGGCTGGTTGAAAACTTCGAGGCACTCTTTTTGCATAATACGTCATCCCAAACTCCGTCAATGAGGCCGCGTTCTCTCCAGCGGCCGAATAGGAGTGAAGGACCTTGTGTTTTGCGAAAGATCATTGCGGCTGGGAAAACACAAGGTCCTTCCGGCCTACTCGCACGCTGAAGGATTCGCGTGCTCGTTTACGGCCGTCAGGATGACGAGCTTGAAGAAGAGAACAGTATTCAACCAATAGACACGGCTAAGGTCGTAAACGTCAGGAAAAATGGCTCAGCCCAATCAAATCGCCAATAAACGACTCTACATCCTTCTCGGTTTTCTTCTTTTCTGGTTTCTTGTTATCTGCGGACGGCTGGTCTGGCTGCAGATCATCAATTACGGCGACTACACACAGCGCGCGGCCAAGCAGCAGCAGCGCAGCATTGAAGTTTCGCCGGTGCGCGGCAATATCTATGATCGCCGCGGCAATGAACTGGCGATGACTGTCAACGTAGATTCAGTTTTTGCAGTGCCATCTGAAGTCCCGGATGTCCATTCCACGGCCCAAGTGCTGGCGCGTGTCCTGAAGGCTGATGCCGGTGAGATTGAGGGCCGCATGCGCGGGTCACACGCCTTTGCCTGGATTGCGCGCAAGATCGATAACTCCACGAGCGCCCGTGTCAGGGCACTCAATCTGAAGGGCATTTATTTCCAAAAGGAATCAAAACGCTTTTATCCGAAAGGTGAGCTTGCTGCTCAGGTGCTGGGTTACGTGGGTCTGGACGACGATGGTCTGGGCGGAGTGGAGCGCGAATTTCAATCCAAGCTGACCGGCAAGCCGGGGAAGATGCTGATCACCATGGACAACAAGCGGCGCTGGCTGGGCCGTGTGGAAAAGCAACCTGATCCCGGCGAGAACGTGGTGCTTACCATCGATGAAAAAATTCAGTACATCGTGGAACGCGAACTGGCGCGGGCCATCGACGACACGCATGCGGAGGCAGGCACGGTCATTGTAGAGAACCCGCATACCGGAGAAGTGCTGGCACTGGCCAACTGGCCCACGTTCAATCCCAACGTTTTTAACAAGGTAAATCCGCAGGCGCTAAAGAACCGGTCGGTGAGCGACATTTACGAGCCGGGATCGACGTTCAAGCTAGTGACGCTGGCAGCCGCGCTGGAAGAGAAGATCACGAACCCCGACGAAGTGGTCGATTGCCAGATGGGTTCAATCGTGTTGAACGGCCTGCGCATTCACGATCACAAGGCATACGGCGGGTTGACTGTGACACAGATTCTGGAAAAGTCCAGTGACGTTGGCGCGATCAAGCTCGCTCTGCGGCTCGGAGAAGACCGGTTTGACCGCTACATCCGCGCCTTTGGCTTTGGCTCGCAAACAAAGATCGAGCTGCCTGGCGAGACCCGCGGCATGACCAAGCCGGTGAGCCGCTGGTCCAAGGTGAGTATCGGCGCGATTTCGATGGGGCAGGAGATCGGCGTTTCTCCGGTGCAATTGGCCTCGATGGTTTCAACCATTGCCAATGACGGCGTTTACGTTGCGCCACGGATCGTGGCGGGAACCACGGCGCCGCGCAGCACGCCGCAGTTGATCGCGTTTCATCCTCCGCTGGGCCGCCGCGTAATCTCGCCGTTCACGGCGGCAGAGATGAAGCACATGATGGAGGGCGTGGTGCTGCGAGGAACCGGGCCGAAAGCTATTCTGGACGGCTACAGCTCGGCGGGAAAAACAGGCACGGCGCAGAAGATTGATGCCAGCGGCAGATATTCCCATCGCCAGCACATCGCGTCGTTTGCCGGCTTTGCGCCGGTGAATAATCCTGCGGTGACGGTGCTGGTGGTGCTGGATTCACCGGCTGGGGGGTATCCGCACGATGGCGGCGGTGAAGCTGCGGCTCCGGTCTTTGCGCGCATCGCGCAGCAGGTGCTGGCATATATGAACGTGCCGCATGATGTGGAGCTACAAGATCCCCGGCGCATGTGGCTGAAGGCGCATACCAAAGAAGTTGATACCGCCGAAGCAGCGCCGGATTACATTGCCAGCGCACAGGAACGTGTGGATACGCGGGTGGCGCCAGCTTCGCCACAAGTGCAGGCCCCACCGCCCGCAACGCCTGTGCAGCAGGATTCAAAGTTGCGGACTGTTGCGGCGACGACGAGCAAGACTGTGCAGCCAGCTGTTCCAGCTACCGGTCCTATTCAACCGGCAGCTACTCTACAGAAAGCAGCTCTTGAAACGAACAACCAGCCGCGCGGAACCGTTGTACTAGACGTGGCCGGTGGAGTCCTAGTCCCTGACTTTCATGGCAAGTCATTGCGTGTGGCGTTGGAGGAGGCGGAGTCGGCAGGACTTGAGCTTGAGGTCAACGGAAGCGGAGTCGGCCAGAACCAAACGCCGGTGGCTGGGTCGCGAATTCCTCCGGGCGGACACGTTTCAGTACGCTTCGGAAGATAGTTCGCCGCAGATTTTCCCTGATAAGCGCTAGTAAGAACAATTTACGGATGAAGTCGCTCAGCGGCGAGGCCGACTTGCGCGCCGAGCCGACTGCATTAGGCGCAGAATAAATTTGTCGGGAGACTAGTACCTAAAGCGGTTTGGAGCGAAGCGACAAAAATCAGATAAACATCTCTTCGTCTTCCACTTCGCTGGAACTCTTTCTATGTCGGGGACGGTTCGACTTGAAGAAGTTCAGCCCTGCATTGAGTGCCGTCACGAATGGGCGGATGCGCCGCATGGGCCAGAAGACTTTGTCCTGTAGTAGTTCGGTGGTGGCTTCCACTTTGTGCGCGGTATTGATGACGAACTCATCCAGGCGGGCCACCTGCATCCGCGCACGTTCCGCGATTTCAGTGGCGGCGCTGCCAATCTGGTCTGCGTGAGCGCGCAGGGAGACCGAGATTTCAGCTAGATTGGTGGTAATTTCGGCAATTTTGGGCTTTGCATCGTCGAGGATGGCGGCCGTGGTGGCCAATATAGGAGTAGCCTGCTGTTCCAGCCGTCCGGCGATGCCTTCCATACGCTCTGAGGTCCGCCGCAGCGCCATATACAAAGCAAGCAAAATACCCATTTGCAAGACAATGGCGACCGCGGCTACGACCACAAAGACGGTGATGATGTGATTGTCCACTTAGACTGCGCGCACCTTACGAGCCTTTCTTGCCTTCCGCAGCTTCACGGTAGGCCTGGCGGGAAGCGTCGATGGCGGCGCTGATCCTTTCCTTCTGCTGACCAACGACATCCTTGCCGCGGTCAACCCACTGGCTCACGGTTTCTTTGGCTTCACGACCGCGGGTCTTTATGTATTCGCCGCCTTCCTGCGCCGAGTTCATGATGGCATCGC